>NZ_CP007034.1:2542500-2725000 GCF_000512915.1 Barnesiella viscericola DSM 18177 | reverse complement strand
GCTTGCAAAGCAGGTGCTCTAGCCAGCTGAGCTAATCCCCCCGCTTTCTCTCGGCCTCTCTTCCGCTTTCCTTCGGGGCCCTTCTTTCCTCGGGGCCCTTCCTTGCGGAGGTTTCGGTGTAGTCCCAGGCAGATTTGAACTGCCGACCTCTACATTATCAGTGTAGCGCTCTAACCAACTGAGCTATAGGACTGTCTCAAATCGTGCCCTGGCGGGTGTCTCTTTGTTTCCTTTTTTATATGAATGAAAAGAAGCAGTGCGTCAAGAGGCCGAACTTCTATCTGTCCTTTCGGCTCTTCCTTGGAATCTCTTCTCCAGAAAGGAGGTGTTCCAGCCGCACCTTCCGGTACGGCTACCTTGTTACGACTTAGCCCCAGTTACCGGTATTACCTTCGTACGCTCCTTGCGGTTGCATGCTTCAGGTACTCCCGGCTTCCATGGCTTGACGGGCGGTGTGTACAAGGCCCGGGAACGTATTCACCGCGCCATGGCTGATGCGCGATTACTAGCGAATCCAGCTTCATGGAGTCGAGTTGCAGACTCCAATCCGAACTGAGACAGGTTTTCGGGATTCGCGCGTCATTGCTGACTGGCTGCCTTCTGTACCTGCCATTGTAACACGTGTGTCGCCCCGGACGTAAGGGCCGTGCTGATTTGACGTCATCCCCACCTTCCTCACGGCTTGCGCCGGCAGTCTCGACAGAGTCCTCGGCTTGACCCGTTAGTAACTGTCAATAGGGGTTGCGCTCGTTATGGCACTTAAGCCGACACCTCACGGCACGAGCTGACGACAACCATGCAGCACCTCGCAGGCGACCATTGCTGGCTACGGGCTTTCACCCATATTCCCCCTGCGTTTGAGCCCGGGTAAGGTTCCTCGCGTATCATCGAATTAAACCACATGTTCCTCCGCTTGTGCGGGCCCCCGTCAATTCCTTTGAGTTTCACCGTTGCCGGCGTACTCCCCAGGTGGAATACTTAACGCTTTCGCTGTACCGCTTACATTATATCGCAAACAGTTAGTATTCATCGTTTACTGCGTGGACTACCAGGGTATCTAATCCTGTTCGATCCCCACGCTTTCGTGCCTCAGCGTCCGTTGCACCCTAGCAGGCTGCCTTCGCAATCGGGGTTCTGCGTGATATCTATGCATTTCACCGCTACACCACGCATTCCGCCTGCCTCTTGTGCACGCTAGCTCGTCAGTTTCAACGGCAGCTCCCGGGTTAAGCCCGGGCATTTCACCGCTGACTTGGCGTGCCGCCTACGCACCCTTTAAACCCAATAAATCCGGATAACGCTCGCATCCTCCGTATTACCGCGGCTGCTGGCACGGAGTTAGCCGATGCTTTTTCTTCGGATACTTGCAATACGCTACGCGTAGCGCACTTTACTCTCCGACAAAAGAAGTTTACAACCCGTAGGGCCGTCTTCCTTCACGCGACTTGGCTGGTTCAGTCTGCCGACCATTGACCAATATTCCTCACTGCTGCCTCCCGTAGGAGTTTGGACCGTGTCTCAGTTCCAATGTGGGGGACCTTCCTCTCAGAACCCCTATCCATCGTCGCTTTGGTGGGCCGTTACCCCGCCAACTGGCTAATGGACCGCATGCTCATCTGTAACCAAGATTGCTCTCTTTAGACATCTCCCCATGCGAAGATATGTCGTTATGGGGTATTAGGCCGGATTTCTCCGGGTTATCCCCCTGTTACAGGCAGATTGCATACGTGTTACTCACCCGTGCGCCGGTCGCCGCCAGAAGTATTGCTACCTCCGCGCTGCCCCTCGACTTGCATGTGTTAGGCCTGTCGCTAGCGTTCATCCTGAGCCAGGATCAAACTCTTCGTTGTATATCTAATGTTTCTTTTTTATACCTTCAAAGTGATTCCCGGCCGAAATTGACTTCGTTCTTTCTCTTGTACTACACTTGCTTCTTTTCAGTCTTGTCAATGAACTTTATCTCCCCGCCTTCCCGAGGTCTTGTCGACCCCTTTCCAGCGGCGAAAGTGTTGCAAAGGTACACCCTTTTTCCTTTCCCTTCCAAATTTTTGAACAACTTTTTTTCAAAAAATTTTCGAGCTCGCCAAAAAAGCTCTATCCCTCTGCATCTTACAGACGAACTTTATAATTGTAAATCTGGCTGTCGGTAATCACTTTCACCACATATATTCCCCGAAGGGCTTCGAAAATTATCTCGCTACGGTTGCCGATAGGTGTGTCGTAAAGAAGTTGGCCCGACAGATTATAAACAGCGACTTGTCCCTGACCCGAGAGTCCGGCAACGATTATGCGACGGTCGGCTGCATAGACTTTGGGGATTGCCCGACTCGGCTGCATGAGTGCCGAGGGATTGGTTGTCGTCACTGTCTGTACCGGTGACCAAAGGGAAACGGCATCGTCGCAAAGCGACCGCACTTGATAGTAATATACAGTCTGCGGAGAAAGATTCCCGACGAGGAACGAGGTGACCTCGCCTACCCTCTCTTGGGTTTGAATGTGATTGGTATAATCGCCGTAAGTAATGACTGCATCGTCGATAGCCACGTTGCCCTTGGCCTTGTAGGCATAGGTAATCTTCATGGCCGTTACTCCTTCATCAACCGGGAAGGTATAGCTGGGATAATATTTTGAGGTATTGACATAGCGCAGGGTGTCGACCGAAGCCCAGTTGCCGTCCACCTTTTTCTCGACGACCACATAGGAACCGGTACCCGACGAGGCGAAACGATACATGAACGAGAAGGAGACGATTCCCTGAGGATAGTCGGGGGTCTGCAAATCTTCTCCGGTTGCCTTCAAGGCCATCGACGGTGCCGACAGCCCGCTACTGGTAGCGGTTGTATAAATGTCACTGGCCGATCCCGTCCACCCGTCGGGCAGAGGTTTGCCGCTGGAACCGACGTTGTCGAAGCCTTCGGTCACGGTATGTTGTTCGCCCGAGCGAGTGAAGCAAAGCACCTCGTAGCCATCGGCCTCCTGTACCTCTTCCCAGTTGATGCGGAAGGAGGTATCGGTCACCTCGGAGGCGTCGAGCAACAGAGGGGTTTCGAGGGAGTCGGTAACAAACTGCATGCTGTATGCGGCGGCTACGGAGCCGGCAGGTGTCACGGCATCGACCTGATAGGTATAGCGAGTCAACGGACGCAAGTCGGTGAAACGGCACTCGTGCGTGAGCCCGGCCGATTCGCCATTACATATATAGCTACGTTCCTGGGCAAACTGCATGTCGAAGAGCCCCAGTTGCGAAAAGTCGTCTTTCGGGGCCGAAATCCACTCGCTTGCATCATACACGGCCGAGGGGTGCGTTACAGAGGGACGACGATAGAGGGTCTTGTCCTGTCCCCAGTAGGCTATTTCACCGGCAACACCTACCACATCGATAACAATACCGTTACGACAAAGGGCTACGGCATCGTTGCCGTTGAAATTGAGCGGCGAATCTTCTCCACCCGGAATCACCCGCGAAGCCTTGGCTTTAAGCGTTTCGTCGGTCGACAGGCCATTCAGGAGCAGATAGGTGCCGCCATTCTGCAACACATCGTTGCCCAACGGCGTGTCGTTATAAAAATTGCCACCACCATTCGTCTCGATGCGCAGGCTGTATGCCGAGAGGTCGACGGGGTGTCCCGTCCCGTTGTAAATTTCGATGGCTTTGTTGTAGCTCGAACCTTCGACATAGGCCGAGATAATGAGATCGCCGGCTGCCGTGTCGCCGGTCCACAGCGACACCCGGTAATCGGTAGCCGTGGGGTAGTTAATCCAATGTATCGTGGCTTCGTCTGCCGTAACATCGGTAGCTGCCGTAACCAGGAACGAGGGGACAACAATCAGTTGCACGGGAATGCGATACTGCCGTTCGAGTCCGCCGCCGGCCAGCGTCAAGGTGTCGCGATACTCTCCCTGCGCAGTACTTTCGCAAGCGATTTCGAGGGCATATCCGTCGTGTACCTGCTGCGGCGTAAGCGTCGAGGTCGAGATTGTAAAGATTCCTCCTACCGTCCAGGTGAGCGAAAGGGGTGAATCGAGATTGTCGCCCAGGATTTCAAGCGATTCGGTTCGATGGTCACCGGCCAGAATCACCCCCATATCGAGCGATTGTCTATACCGGGGCGAAGCCAAGAAGGGCTCGGTCTCTTCGGGGAAGAGATAGGGTTCGTCGCAATGGCTGCCCCACACATATTCTACCAAATCGGGATAGTCGATGTAGGGATTGCGGTTGCCCTGTATGGCATAGACCGAATCGTTACGCGCCATCTCCATTTCGCCGGGAGGGTCCTGCCGATGCCATTTGAGCAGCAGGTCGATCGCCCACGATTTCCACACCGGATAGGTGTTGTTGTCGAGCATGGGCGACTGCCAGTAGTCATACAGATTTTCGTAGGCCGTAACCACATACAGATAGGCCCGGGCAAAGTCGCCCTTGTACTCGTCGGCCGGTTCAAAACAGCGGTCGGCATAGGCTGTGCCGAAACCGTTGACCCCTATTTTGGAGACTCCGTTATCGAAGCCGGGAGTGCCTGTAACCTCACCCAAAGGCAGATTGTTTTTCGAGGAGTTGGCCGAACCGTCGGCCGGATAGAGGTGATGCAAATCGCGATAGGCATTATTCTCGTAAGCCCCCCACCAACTTTTGGGGAAGGAGTGCTCGATGTGCATGCCGTCGACCGCGTTGTAGCCATCGAAATAACGGACTTCGGAGGAGTAGCGGTCCCACACCCGATTATCATCGAGACAATCGGTGTGCGAAAATCCCTCCCAGGTAGCCCCCTCGCCGCTACCATAGCCGAGGGTGTGCATCGAACTTACAATCTGGTGCAAAGCCGTTTTCAACTCGGCTCCGCCCTTGCCGTCGGCGGCGTAATAATAACCGGCAGGCACCTCGGCCCTCAGGTAAAACCCGAGGGAAAAGATGCCCATTGCCGTTAAAACTATCTGGATAAATGTTCTATTTCTCATAGCTTTTCAAGATTAAAATTAAGGGAAAGCGGGAGAGACTCGTCTCTCCCCTATTTCAAATTGCATGTTACTGAGCACTGCGTACCCGCACTGTGCTTTGCATCGAGCGGGAAACCACACGCACGATATAGAATCCCTCGGGCAACTCCCACTCCGACTCCTCGGCATGCAGCACGCGCGAACCACACAGGCGACCGTCCATCGTGTACCACTGAGCCACGGCATTCATGGGAGCATTGAGTATGTGCAGCGTCGTGCCCGATGTGAATATCAGGATATGGTCGGCCGGCAACTCGTCGACAGCCGAGGCTACGGTAGAGACCGATACCGTGTTGGATACCGTCTGAGCCGTCTCGCCCTCGTAAGGAGTTACGGTGTAGTGATATTGTACGGTCGGGGTTAAACCGGTCACCTCATATTCATTCACATTGCCTACCCGCCGCGGATAGCCATCGAGTGCAACCGAGGTAAATCCGCCTCCACTCTTCACGACGACACTGTGCAGGTAAGCCCGATGGTCTTTCTTGGCCATGAAAGTTATTTTAGACGAGGCCGTACCCTCCTTTACCGGAATTGTGGTGGTCGTAGTACCGTCGAGTGTGATCTGCTTAATCTCCTTCCCGTCGACCGAAACATAAAGTACCGACTGGTCGTTGTTGTAAGGCTCGGCTACTACCGTTATCGAGACATCACCAGCCGAGAGGTCGAGAGCGGGCGAGGTAGCACTACCGTCCGTGCTGCCCGAACCTAAACGCAATTTACCGTTTTCGGCAGCCGTATACCCATCGTAAGTCCAGGTATCGGGTTTCGACGAAAAGACGGTGTTGAGAATCTCCTTCTCGGGAGTACTCGACGAGTAGTCGTCGTACCATACATTCAGCTCATAATCGGTAGCCCCGGCTTTGGGAGTCCACGCGGCCACAAACGAATTGTATGTGATATTCCGGGCCGGCAAGGCAACAAAATCGTCGACCGCCTCGCCCGTGAGGTTGACCACTACCGGCGAAGCAATTCCACCGCCGGTAATCTTGAGCGTAGCACTATGCGCCCCCACCTGTGACGAATGATAAGAGAGTTCGACCGTAGCACCGTTGTTCACCGCATCGGCCGTGAGGGTATAAGGATTTACCGCAAAGCAATCGCTATTTGCCCCCTCGATTGTGAGCACAACGTCTTCCGTAATATTGCGACCCTTGATCTGCAACGGCATTGTGGCAGGGTCTGAGACATTCACCGAAGTGGTACCCATATCGATGGTCGAACCGCCCTGTGGCGTCTCGATATAAGGAGTATCCTCACCCATGGGCGAGAAGGGTTCGTTGCGACGGTCACCAAAAATGAGGTCGACCAACTCGGGATAATCGATAAAAGGGTTACGGTTGCCCTGTTCTTTCTGCACCGCATCGTTACGGTCAATCTCCTTTTGACTCACGGGATCCAGTTCGTTCCAGCGGAGCAGCATATCGAGCTGCCACTTGACGATATGGGGGTAAGTCGAGATGAATATTCCACCCCAGTTGTCGATGCGATCCTGATAACGGGTTGCAAAATAGAAATAGGTGCGGGCAAAATCGCCTTTGTATTCGTCGTTGGGCTCAAATACCGTACCGGTATAACCGGGGGTCACACAACTGCCCCACTTGGAGAAACCGTTTTTCGAGCTCGATGCCCCCGAGCCCACTTCGCCAAAGGGGTTGTTGCTACGGTAGCTGTTTATCTTGCCGTCGGTAGGATAGACATGCCAGGCATCGGAATACATGGGAGAGGCTTTGCTGAACCAGCTCTTGGGTACCGAGTGCTCCCGGTTATAGCAATCGCCTTCATTCTTGTAATTCCCGCACTTATCGGTTCCAAAAGTAAAATCAGTCGCATCGGAATACATATCCCACACCTTGCCGTCGGGCCGTCGGTCGGTCGTTTTGTAAACCTCCCACAAGCCATCGTAACCCACATTGTCGGCATTACTGATGATGGCCGACAAACTCTTCTGCAACGCCTCGCCACTCTTGCCTATGGCGGCATCGTAATATCCGGCAGGCGCTTCGGCCCATAAAGAAAATGAAATCAGGCTTACTATGGCAACAAGCCCCAAACGGTTGTGTATCGTATGATTCATAAACTATTTATTTAAATTTTCTTGTTTTTGGGAAAGGGCGATAAAGATAATCATAATTTGTCAAAATCCAGTTAAGACAAGCCTTTTTTCTCAAAAAAAGCGGCGGGCCGACTCCTGCAAAAGAAGGCTGCTCGCCGTAAGGGGATTACTTGTGTAAAGCGAATTATTCCGATTCGAGTACTCCCGAATGGCCCCGCTTCTTATCTTTCCAAATCTGATAACGATACACCAGACAGGTGGTAACGAAATAGACTCCGGTCAGAATCCACAGCATTGTGTAGGCATGGCGCACATCGTAGATACCGGCTCCGGCCGTATTCATGCGCACGAACCCCTCGATGCCCCAGGTCGACGGAATGATGGCTCCCAGCCACTGCCAATACTCAGGCATGGCATAGCGCGGCCAAGTGATTCCCGAGATGAAGAGGAAAATAACCGAGGTGAAGACGAAGAGCAGAAAAGAGCTCTCACGCTCCCGCACAAAGACCGAGAGGGTCATGCCGAAGAATATCGACGAGAGCAGGAAGGGAACGGCAAACGCGTAAATCTCGACCTGACTGCCTATCTGGGGGAATTTGAAAAGCCAGGGTATGAAATGCAGGATATAGGCCGTGCACAATACATACAGGCTGAAATAGCACAGGGCCTTGCCCACAACCAGGTGCAACACGTTGTTGTGCATGTGCTCGCGACCGCTGTAAAAGAGGTGCAGCCGGTGATGCTCATAGATCCCCCCCGCCAACATGCCGATACCCAAAATGAGACTCTGCTGCAAAATGAGAATCAAGATGGCCGGCAACAGGAACGAAGCCAGTCCCGACTCGGGGTTGTAGAGGTTGACCGATACATAGGGAATGGGTTGGGTAGCCACGTTGATCTGCTCCTGGGTGGCACCACCCAGCGACTGGGTCTGCAACTGGCCTCCGAGGTTCAGGGTCACATCGGTCAGAGCGATAAGAAATCCCTTGTAGTTGAGCAGAATACTCATGTCGGAGTAGAACGAAACGACACTCTGCTCGCCCCGCTCTATCTTCTGGCTGAAATCGCTCGGGATAAAGAGAATCCCGTAACAGTTCTTCTCGTGCATCATGCGCTTGGCCTCGTCCATGTTGGCACAGTAGGAGACGATGTGGGCATGCGGCGTGGCGTCCATCTCGCGAGCCAGTTCCCGGCTCAACGGCGTGCGGGCGTTGTCGACTACCACCATGGGCACCTCGCGCACCACCTCGGGATTATAGACCGCGGCATAGACAATGGGATAGACAAACGGCAGAGCAAAGAAGAAGAGAATCACACCGAAATCCTGAAAGACGGCATGATACTCCCGCCGCCAAATGTAGTAGATGTCGGCCAATCCTATTTTTATGGAACGCAATAATTTCATAATCACAGTCTGTTTTTTACATCACGGCACATATACCTGCCGCATGAGGGCTTTTTTAAGCCGGGGCAACAACGGGGTCGAGGCTACGGCAAAGAGAATGAGTGCCACATAATGCCAACGCGAGTAATAGAGCGGTATGCCATTGAGCGCCTGGTCGACATATATCAGGAAATAGTGCCGCACCGGCAGCACATACGACATGGCCTGGAAGGGCAGATACATGGCCGGTACCGGGAACGAGAACCCGGCAATGGAGAGTGACAGGACACCCACCAGACCGGCTGCACTCAACCCGATACGCAACGAGGGGGCTATACTCATGATAATCACGGCAAAACTCTGCGTGGCGACCACCAGCAGGAACATGGCGAAAATCATGTGCCAGATGTTCCCCTGCATGGGGAAATGAAGGTAGCCATACAACATGGCCAGATAGAAAAGCCCCACGGCAAAGAAGATGATGGTTTGCGGCAAGAGCTTGCCGGTGATGGCGATGATAATCGAATCGTCGGCCGTGCGCAACCACTCCCGTGCGGTGGCTCGCTTGATTTCCGACCCGATGCTGAACACCGTGACCAGCAGAATCATCAGTTGCAGCAGACCGGGCAGGAACGAGTTGTTGAGGTAGACCGAATAGCTGACCCACGGATTGCCCAGGGCGTGCATGTCGGCGGCGATGGGTTGCAGCTTGGCCATAATCTGCGACTCCTCCACCCCGGTGGCCAGCAGCACCTGGCGCACCACGGCTCCCGAGGCCAGCACCGACATGGTCTTGAAGTTCTTGTAGAGCAGCGAGGCGGGTATAAAATAGGCGTTGTTGGTATAGAACGAAATCTCGGGCTGACGACCGGCCGTGGCCTTGGCCTCGAACCCTTCGGGAATCATGAGGAAGCCGAAGATATCGCCCGCCTGCATCAGTTCGCGCGCCTCGGTAAAGCTGTTCAACTTGTACTGCACGTCGACCGACTCCAATGCTCCCAGCTGTCGGGTAAAATCCTGCGACGACGAGGAGTGGTCCTGGTCGACAATGGCCACCGGTATCTTGTGGGGCAACCCTTCGTGCATCAAAGTGAACATGAAGAGGCAGCAAAACAGCGGGGCCACCACCATGCACAACACATAGGCGGGACGAGACACGAGTTGCCGCATCTCCCTGACGAGGGAAGCCCACAGTCCTGTCTGATTTTCCTTTTGTCCTGTCATATCGAATCTCCCGACGTTAAACATATACCGCTGTCCGGTTTATTTGTCGCGTTTCAACAGGACCGACATGCCGGGACGCAGGTTGTCGACCGGCTCCACGGGACGGGCCTTCACCTCGAAGGTCTTGGCGTCGTACTGCCCGGTCACCTTCGTAGCGCGCCATACGGCATACGACCCCATGTCGCGAATGTAGAATACTTTGAGGGTCACCTCCTTGTTGTCGAGTGCCGGAATCACGGCACGCACCTCGGCTCCCATCGTGAGGTCTTCCAACAGGTCTTCGCGCACGTTAAACGAAACCCACATATCGTCGAGTTTGAGCACGTTCATGATGGGTGCACCCAGGCTCACCAGCTCGCCCACGTTGGGGAATATGTCGGAGATTTCACCGTCGGTAGGCGCCGTCAGGTAAGAGTCGTCGAGTATCGACTCGACCTCGGCCACACCACCTTTGGCGGCAGCTACCATGGCGGCAGCGGCAGCCTTGTCCTCGGCCTGGGCTCCGGCCTTGGCCATCTCGTATTGCGAACGGGCCGCACTCTCGGTGGCCATCATCGCCTTGTAGGAGGCTTCGGCCTCATCACGTTTCTGTGCCGAAACGACACCTTTTTTATAGAGCGACTCCATGCGGTCGTAGGTCTTCTTGGCTATCGTGAGCCCGGCCTGAGCCTGTTGCCACATGTCGTAGGCCGAGTTGAGCAACTCGATGCGGGTGCCGCTGTCGACCTTCTTGTTCTGCGCTTGGGCGACCGACGCCATGGCCTCGGCCTGCGAGAGCTTGGCCTCGACAAGCGACGAATGTATGTGCACCAGCGTGTCGCCGGCTTTCACATGCTGCCCCTCCTCGACCATGAACTCGACTACCCGCCCGGGCAACTTGCCCGACACGCGCACCTGAGTGGCTTCGGCCTGCCCCTGGATAATCTGAGGCTCGGGTTTCAACAGGAACAATCCAATCAGGGCCAAAACAACGATAATGACAATCAAGGCAATGAGGCCAACGACCAAACTGCGTTCTTTTTTTTCTCTTAGATTTTCCATCGTAAATCCTGTTTGCTATTTTTTTTATTTTTCTTTTTTTTCAATATTTCATCGTGCCCAAGGCTTTGGCCAGGTAGACCTCGCACAGACGGGTATCGATTTCGGCATCGATTTTCTCCGACTGGGCTTCGAGCCAGGCGGTCTGGGCTTCAAGTACGTTGGTCGTGGTGAGCACGCCCTCTTCAAAACCCACCTGGGCATTGCGCAGGTTCTCGTCGGCCTTTTCGAGATTCTTCACCGCCATGCGGTAGGTGCGATAGGCCTCCGAGGCCTTGAAGGCAGCCTGATTGACCTGCAACTCGATTTTCTCCTTGGCCTCGGCCAATTGCAACTTGGCCACGACAGCCTCGCTCTTGGCGGCCCGTATCTTGTTGTAGTTCTGCCCCCAGTGCAAGATGGGAATGTTGAGCATTACCCCCACGCTGAACATGCCGTTGAACTCGTTCTTGAAGCCGTTGAAGGCATTGGGGTTGCTGAACGAATAGGTGCCGACCAAAGCCAGCTTGGGCAACATGTCGGAGAGGGCCAGACTTTTCTTCTTCTCATAAATCTTGGCCGCATAACTGAGGCTGAGTACTTCGTTGCGGTTGTTGAAGACCTCTTCCATGTTGTAGGCGAGCGGCTGTTCCTGGGGTTCCACCCGGTCGAGCGACTCGTCTTCGAGGGTAAAGACCTCGTTCACGGGCAACCCGCAGATTTGGGCCAGAGCCATGCGCGACAGCGCCAGGCCGTTGTCGACCTTGGCCAGGGTTATCTGCGCAGCATTCAGCCGCACGGCTACCGTAAGCCCGTCGGACTGGGTGGCTACCCCCTCCTCGATCATATCCTGCACATGGCGGTTGAGGGTGTCGAGCAGAGCGGTGTAGCTCTCGGCCAGTTTCTTTTTATGCACGAGCGAAACGACTTGCCAGTAGGCCTCGTCGGTCTGATAGACAATCTCCTTCTCGGCCGTGTTGCGTTGCGAAACGGCCAGCTTCTCGGCATACCCGGCTATATCGTTCAAGGCCTTGATCTTTCCGCCCATGAAGACGGGTTGTGTCAAGGTGACCAGCCCGACATAGACGTTGTGTACGTCGAACTCGAAGGCCTCCTTGGGAATGAGTGCCACCGTTTGGGGGATAGGCTGCCCGTTGTTCAGTATGGGCTCGCCCGTCACGGGATTGGTCACCACATTATATTTATATTGCTGGGTAGCCAGGTCGAAGGTCTTGGTGGGCAGATACTGGTCCTCTTCGAGCAGCGAGATGGACTTTTGGTTGTACATATAAGTACCGGTAAAGTCTATCCCCGGGAAATAGGCTCCCCGGGCCGACTTCTTGGTATAGCCGGCGCCTTTGACCTTCTCCTCGGCGATGCGCAGTTGCTTGTTGTTCTTCAAAGCCATGCGCCGACACGAATCGAGCGATACCGGCTGTTGGGCCGAGACGGCCGAAAAAGAGAACAGAGAGAGGGCTACCAACACTCTGCCAGCCCATACGTTTCGGTTTATTCTCATATCTTTTTACCTTTTACATGTTGCAGGGTCAACACTTGCCTTGCTTATAGTTGCCTAAACAATTTTATATCTTAAAAAAATAATGCCCCCGGCATTACGCCGCAAAAATACGCCGAGTTTAGCATTAAACAAATATTTGAGCCCTTTGTTTTCGATTTTTACCGTTTTTTAATACTCCCCTCCCCCGGTCGACGGTGCGGCAGGATCGGTATCACCCCTCACTCTTTCAAGATGAACGAGCGGGTACCTATCTTGTAATTGTCGGCAAAGATGTCGACCCGGTATTCACCGGGATAGAGGAACTCCTCCACGGCCCAATACATGGTTACATCGTTCAGTTCGTCGCCGGTAAACTCGATGAGCTTGCGACACGAAAAGTTGATTTCGCGATCCTCGAAGGGGAAGACATCAGCACGGTCCTTGACCAGCACGTCGCCGTCGGGCTTCACAATGCGGGCATAGAGGTATTTCTCGCCCACCTCGGCCGTCACGTTCTTGGCGATGGAGAAGGAAATCTTTATCTTGTCGGTCTTCTTGATACGTTTGGCCACCTTGCCTCTCGTATCGATGGGTGTCACCACGATACCCACGGCATCGAGCTTCGAGGCCAGCGTCACCTTCTCGGTGAGCTCCTCACGCTCCTGTTTCAACTGGCTGGCCGTCTGGGCCACCTCCTGGTAGCGGCGGGTCACCTGTGCATTCTCTTCGCGCAACTGCTTGTTGGCGGCGTTGAGCGAATCGATCTGCATCACATAGTGGCGCATGATGCCCCGCAGGGTAGCCAACTCCTTTTTCAACTCCTCGATACGGGCCGAACTGGTGTTCTTCACCGTGCGCAACTCTTCGAGCAGGCGCTGAACCTTCACCTTCTCGGCATCGAGTTTCTCGACCAGCGAGTCGTTGTTGAACATCATCTTCTGCCCCTCGAACTGGTCGTACTGGGCAGCCAGGTCGCTGTACTCCTTTTCGAGCTCGCTGCGCTGCTTGTCAATCTCGACCTGTTCCTTGAAATCGGACATCTGCTTGTGCTGTATATAGATGAAAATGCCCGTCCCTATCAAAGCGACGGCCAACACGGCAATAATAATCACGACCAGATTACTTCTTTTCATAGTTTATCAGAAGCTATTATTTTGCTGCAAAAGTAACGCATTCTCAAATACCAATCAAGGAGTGACAGATTATTTAAGTTATAAATGTTAAAATAGCTGTATAACCAGCAGCCCAAAAACTCGCTCCCTCCAACGACAAAGCCATGCCCTTCACACGGCATGACCCGGAGGGACAAAATCTTTTTCTCATAAAAATAATTAAGTTAATGACTATTGCAACCGATTTTCCGTATCTTTGTGAAACCTTAGAACTGTTTTACGCCTAAGCAATTATGGGAAAATTGATGGAATTTTTCAAGAAACACCCGATAATCAAAACATTAGTGCAGATGGTTATCGTCTTTTTCCTGTTGATAGCTATCACCCTTTACGGGTTGAAACTCTATACACGCCACGGGAAGGCGGTTCTCGTGCCCGACGTCAAGGCGATGGCCCTGCCCGACGCCTTGCGCATACTCGACCGCGAGGGTTTCAGATATGACATTATCGACTCGCTTTTTATCGACGAAGCCGTGCCGGGCACCATCGTGGAACAGACTCCCGCCGGGGGCAGCAAGGTGAAGGAGGGACGTATCGTCTACCTCTCGATCAACGCCTACTCCCCACGCATGATTACCTGCCCCAAAGTGGCCGACATGTCGATGCGACAAGCCCTCTCGACGCTTGAAAGCCGGGGACTGACCGATATAAAGGTACAAGAGGTGCCGTCGGAATATCCCGACCTGGCCCTCGGGCTGCAATACCGGGGCGAGACACTTGAAGCGGGCGACAAGATTCCTGCCGGCAGCACGGTGACCCTGCTTGTGGGGAACGGCATGCCCGAGACCTACTCCGATGCGACCTTCGAGGAGACTCCGCAAACGACCGAAGAGGCTCCCCTCACCGATGAAAGTTGGTTCAACTGATTCAAACCATCTACCAGCATGAATTTTTGCGACGAAGACATAGAAGCCGACGATAAAATCGTTGCCGAAGAGGGTGAACGTGAACTGTACGAGCACTTTCGGTTTGTGGCCGACAAAGGGCAAAGCCTGCTGCGGGTCGACAAGTTTCTGGTAGCCCGACTGGAAAGCTCGTCGCGCAACCGGGTGCAACAGGCTGCCGAAGCTGGCTGCATACTGGTCAACGGCAAGCCGGTGAAGTCGAACTACCGGGTAAAGCCGCTCGATGTCGTCTCGGTGGTCATGGACCGTCCCCGCTACGAATTTGAAATCATTCCCCAGGATATTCCCCTCGATGTCGTCTATGAAGACGACGCCGTGCTGGTGGTCAACAAACCGGCCGGACTGGTGGTACACCCCGGCCACGGCAATTACAGCGGCACGCTGGTCAATGCCCTGGCCTACTATTTCAGGAACACCCCCAACTACGACGTGAACGACCCGCGGCTGGGGCTGGTGCACCGCATCGACAAGGATACCTCGGGACTGCTGGTGATTGCCAAGACGCCCGAAGCCAAGACCAACCTGGGGTTGCAGTTCTTCCACAAGACCACCCAGCGCAAATACGTGGCCCTGGTGTGGGGGCTCATGGAGCACGACGAGGGAACGATTACCGGCAACATCGGGCGCAGCCTCAAAGACCGGTTGCAGATGACCGTCTTCCCCGACGGCGACCAAGGCAAGCATGCAGTCACTCACTATAAAACCTTGGAAAGACTGGGATATGTTTCTATTGTCGAGTGCAAACTCGAAACAGGGCGTACACACCAGATCAGGGTACATATGAAGTACATCGGGCACACGCTGTTCAACGACGAGCGCTACGGCGGGAACCAGATACTCAAAGGCACTACATTCTCCAAATACAAACAGTTTGTGCAGAATTGCTTCGATATCTGTCCCCGGCAGGCCCTGCATGCCAAGACGCTCGGATTCAAGCACCCGGTTACGGGCGAGGAGATGTTTTTCGACTCACCCATACCCCAGGATATGACCCAACTTTTTGACAAATGGCGCAACTATACCGCCAACCGAGAGATATAATCATTTAACTAAAACAGGAATAGAGAACCAACCCAAATAAAGTTCTATACCTTAAAAACATGAGAGTTATGGAATGTCCAAAAGAATTTGATGATATTCGCCCGTTTTACGACCGCGAATTTCACGACAAGATGAAAATCTTGGTCAAAGAGCCCAAATTTGAACACGCCGTGCGTTACGTCATGCGCGATGTCGACTATGATGCCTTCTGCCAACAGTTGCTGGCTCTCAACAACAAGAAAGATTTTCAGCTGCTCATCATGCGTTCGTTCCTCGAAGGGCTGACCAAGAAAACCACCAAAAGCCTCACCGGGGGGAATTTTGAATCGCTCGACAAGACCAAAAACTACACCTTCATGTCGAACCACCGCGACATCGTTCTCGATGCCTCGCTGCTCAACCTGCTGCTCATCGACCAAGGGATAAACACAAGCGAGATTGCCATCGGGAACAATCTGCTCATCTTCGACTGGATTGCCGACCTGGTGCGGCTCAACAAGAGCTTCATCGTCAAGCGAAACCTGGGCGTGAGGCAAACCTTCGAAGCCGCCCGTCAGCTGTCAGGCTACATTCACTTTGCCATCACTCAAAAAAAAGAGTCGATATGGATTGCCCAGCGCGAAGGCCGAGCCAAAGACTCGGACGACCGCACCCAGGAGTCACTCATCAAGATGCTGGGTCTTGCCGGTGAAGGAGACCTCATCGACAACCTGAAAGAGATCAACATCGTGCCGGTAACCATCTCCTACGAATACGACCCGTGCGACTACCTCAAAGCCTATGAATTCCTGTGCAAACGCGACAATCCCGATTTCAAGAAGACTCAGGAAGACGACCTGCACAGCATGGAGATAGGTCTGCTCGGATTCAAGGGAAACGTACATTTCCAAATATCGCCCTGCATCAACGACGAACTCGACAAGTTGGATCGCACCGAAGAGAAAACCGAAATTCTGGCCCGCATTCCCCAAATCATCGACAAGTCGATTCACTCCAACTACAAGATATACCCCGGCAACTATGTCGCCTATGACATGCTTTACCCGAAAAACCGCTTTGCCGACCGCTATACCCGCGACGAGCAACAGACATTCATCGAGTATCTGCACGCCCAACTGGACAAGCTGCCCAACGTTACGAAGTCCGAAGACCGGGAGTTCCTCGAGAAATGTATTCTCACCATGTACTCCAACCCGCTGAAAAATCAGTTGATTGCTCTCGGACAGGAGGCCTAACCAGAGAGTACAAGGAAAAACGATGGGTGGTTTTCGGTATAAAACGGCTCATCGTTTTTCTTCTCCCATACAAAAATAAACTTTATGCGGTTACCTCTTCTTCTCATATCACTTCCGCTTTTGGCCCTGCTGACCGACGTCTATCTGTTCAGGCGCCACCTGCGCCACGCCCCCGGGTGGCTGAAAGCATGTTGGTGGAGCCTCACGGGAGTGGTACTCGTGGCCGTATTTCTGGCCGTACTCTTCCAGGTCAAGTTCCGGGGAACCATCGACATCAACGTAGCCATGTGGGCATTCTACGCCTTCTTCCTCGTTTACATGCCCAAATGGTTCTACTCGATACTCTCCCTTTTCGACTACCTGCCCCACCTGTGGCACAAGCCCCGCAGCCGATGGGGACATATTGTCGGTTCCGCACTAGCCCTCTTCGTCGCAGCCAGCATACTCTACGGCGCATTCTACGCCCGGCAGCACCCGGTGTATAACGAACGTACCATCTCCTTCGACCGCCTGCCCGAGGGATTCGACGGCTATCGCATCGTCCAGTTCTCCGACCTGCATATCGAGACGCTGGGCTCGGCCGGCCGCTATCTGCCCGAGTGGGTGGACCGCATCAACAGCCTGCACCCCGACCTCATCGTCTTTACCGGCGACCTGGTCAACCGGCAAGGGGGCGAACTGCCTCCCTTCATGGACGAGCTCTCGCGACTCTCGGCGACCGACGGCGTCTACTCGGTGCTGGGCAACCACGACTATGGCGACTACTACCACTGGACGTCACCCGCCGACCAGGCGAAAACCCTGCAAAAACTTATCGCCGACGAAGGTCACATGGGGTGGCACATGCTCAACAACCGCTCGGTCTACCTGCACCGCGGCAACGACAGCATCGCCCTCATCGGGGTCGAAAACTGGGGCATGCCTCCCTTCCCCCAATACGGACGGCTAAACGAGGCCTATCCCGCACGCAACGACTCGACCTTCAAGATACTGCTCTCGCACAACCCGCTGCACTGGCGCCACGAGGTGATTCCCCGTACCAACATCGACCTCACCCTCTCGGGCCATACCCACGCCATGCAGTTGAAGCTGGGGTGGAAGGGCTTTGAATACTCGCTGGCCGAACCCATGTACCCCGAGTGGAGCGGACTCTATGTGGCTCCCGACGGCCATCACAAGCTCTATGTCAACGAGGGTATCGGGTGTGTGTTCCTGCCCATACGCATCGGAGCCCGCCCCGAGATTACCATCATCACGCTAAAAAAAGATTCATGAATAATCCCTTGTTCTACAAACTGATATCCCAATCACTGGGTATTGCCGAACCGCAGATTGCCAAGACCATCGAGCTGCTCGACGGCGGTGCCACCATTCCCTTCATCAGCCGCTACCGCAAGGAGGCTACCGGCTCGCTCGACGAGGTACAGATCGGGAATATCAAAGAGGCTTACGACCGGTTGTGCGAACTGGCCAAACGCAAGGAGTCGATTCTCTCGACCATCGGCGAGCAGGGGAAACTGACCGACGAGTTACGCCAGCGCATCGATTCGTGCTGGAATGCGACCGAACTCGAAGATATATACCTGCCCTACAAACCCCGCCGGCGCACCCGAGCCGAGATTGCCCGCGAACACGGGCTCGAACCGCTGGCCAAGATTATCATGTCGCAACGCAACGACCACATCGAGTCCAGTGCCGGCCGCTTCGTCAATGCCGAAGTGCCCAACACCGAGAGCGCCATCAAGGGGGCCTGCGACATCATCGCCGAGTGGGTGGCCGAGAACGAACGGGCCCGCCACACGGTGCGCCGCGGCTTTGAACAGAGCGGCGTCATCGCCGCCAAGGTGGTCAAGGGCAAAGAGGCGGAGGGCGACAAGTACCGCGACTACTTTGCTTGGAGCGAACCGCTGCGGCGATGTGCCTCGCACAAGATTCTGGCTGTGCGCCGCGGCGAGAACGAGGGTATTTTGCGCGTCTCCATCACTCCCGACGACGAGCAGACACTCCCCCGCCTGCAACGACTCTTTGTCAAAGGCGACGGCGAGGCTTCCCGGCTTGTGACACAGGCCGTGGCCGACAGCTACAAACGGCTGCTGCGCCCCTCGATCGAAAGCGAATTTGCCGCCTCGTCCAAAGAGCGGGCCGACGACGAGGCCATCGCCATCTTCGCCGGGAATGTCAGGCAACTGCTGCTGGCTCCACCTCTGGGGCAGAAACGTGTGCTGGCCATCGACCCCGGTTACCGCACCGGCTGCAAGGTAGTCTGCCTCGATGCCCAGGGAAACCTGCTGCACAACGAGACCATCTATCCCCACCCGCCCCGGCAGGACCGCGCGGGGGCGGCCCGCAAACTCACCCAATTGGTCGAGAGCTACAAAATCGAAGCCATCGCCATCGGCAACGGTACGGCCGGCCGCGAGACCGAACAGTTTGTTACCAACCTGCGCTACGACCGCAAGATACAAGTATTTGTAGTAAGCGAGAGCGGAGCCTCCATCTACTCGGCCTCGAAGGTGGCCCGCGAGGAGTTCCCCGACCAGGACGTGACGGTGCGAGGCGCCGTGTCGATAGGCCGACGACTCATCGACCCGCTGGCCGAGCTGGTGAAAATCGACCCCAAGTCGATTGGCGTGGGACAA
Source organism: Barnesiella viscericola DSM 18177 (assembly GCF_000512915.1). Taxonomy (GTDB): domain Bacteria; phylum Bacteroidota; class Bacteroidia; order Bacteroidales; family Barnesiellaceae; genus Barnesiella; species Barnesiella viscericola. Next base: position 2,705,834 of record NZ_CP007034.1, on the reverse strand, counting down.
TACCAGCACGACGTAGACCAGTCGAAACTGAAAAAGTCGCTCGACCGGGTGGTCGAATATTGCGTCAATTCGGTGGGAGTCAACGTCAACACCGCCAGCAAACACCTGCTCACCTACATCTCGGGACTGGGTCCGCAACTGGCACAGAACATCGTCGAGTACCGGCAAACCCACGGCGACTTCACCCGCCGCAGCGACCTGCTCGACGTGCCCCGCATGGGAGCCAAGGCCTATGAACAGTCGGCCGGATTCCTGCGCATACCCCATGCCTCCAATCCCCTCGACAACTCGGCCGTGCACCCCGAGCGCTACCCCATCGTCGAGCGAATGGCCGCCGACCTGGGTTGTACCATCGGCGAACTCATCGAGAACAAAGCGTTGAAAAAACAGCTCGACCTCACGAAATATATCGCCGGCGACGTGGGCATGCCCACCCTCACCGACATCATGGAAGAGCTCGACAAGCCCGGCCGGGACCCCCGACGGTACATCGAGATGATGGAGTTCGACTCCCGCATCAAGAGCCTCGACGACCTGCAAGAGGGCATGGTGCTCAACGGCATCGTGACCAACATCACCCAGTTCGGCTGCTTTGTCGACATCGGCATCAAGGAGAACGGACTGGTGCACATCTCGCAGATGGCCGACCGCTACATTGCCAATCCGGCCGAGGTCGTAGCCATGCACCAGCCGGTGCGGGTACGGGTCATCGGGATAGACCGGGAACGCAGGCGCATACAACTTTCATTAAAGGAGGTATCATGAACAGTGCATTAATCAGTCTGGCTTCCAACTCGCCCGACAAACAGGGACAGATGGAAAAGGCATTTGCCGAGTTGCAGGCGATGGGCATCGTCGCCGAAGCCTCGTCGATATACGAAACGGCCCCCTGCGGGAATCCCCGTCACCCCAACTACCTCAACGCGGTAGTTCGCATTGACACTTCGGCCGAATATCAAGCCCTGCACGACACCCTCAAAGCGATGGAGCGTGCCCACGGCCGCACCCCACAGTCGAAGCTGAGCGGCGAGATTCCCCTCGACATCGACATCGTGGTGTGGAACGGTGAGACCCTACGACCGCAGGACTACGGTCGCGAATATTTTCAAATTGGATTGAACGAGATAGAGTCGGCGGTGAAAAACCAACACCCCTACCCGATTGTTACACATTAAATAGGATATAGATATGAAAACAGTAGAAGAAACCTTGCTCATACGCACATCGGTGCGCCGTTACGAATACGACAAGATTCCGGCCGAGACCCTCGATTTCATCTACCGGGCCATCGCCAACACACCCACCAGCTACAACGGACAGCAATTCTCGGTCATCGCCATCGACGACCAGGCTATCAAAGAGGAGCTCTACGCCATTACCAACCAGAAGCAAATCAAAACCTGTGCCACCCTGCTGATGTTTTGTGCCGACTATCACAAGATTGACGTACTGGCTCAGAAGAAAGGAATAGACAATCCCCATTTCGAGAATACGCTCGACGGCGTGATGGTGGGTATCATCGATGCCGCCCTGGCCATGCAGAATGCCGTCGTAGCCGCACAAGCCGCCGGGCTGGGAAGCTGCTGCGTGGGATATGCCCGCACGGCCAACCCCGAGAAGATTGCCGAGATTCTGCATCTGCCACAGGGCACCTTTGTCGTGTGTGCCCTCACGCTGGGTATCCCCCGCGAGTCGCCCGACCTGAAACCCAAACAACCGCTCTCGCTCGTGGTACATCACAACCACTACCGCACCGACGACATGAGCGCCGACCTCATGCAGTATGACCAAACCATCTCGGAGTACAACCGCCACCGCAGCGGTACCACCACCGAGAACGACTGGTGCGGTCACATACTCGACTACTACCGCATAGCCCTCGGCTACGACATGGAGGGTTACCTCAACAAGCAGGGGTGCAAACTACCCTTCAAGACCAAGGAATAGGAAAATTCTGTCGGGAAATTCCAACGGAAAAAGGGGCGGTTAAGCGATATTTTTCTGCCTTTTGTCGATACTGTTTTGCCCGGAACAAAAGCCGACATATATTTGTATCACAATTAATTAATCGCCCTGTGTAAAATATTACAGACTATTTTTTTCGATTAACTATTCTATATATTTTGGTTAGGTAGCCACCTCGCTGTGAAGCGAGGTGGTTGCTTTTTATACCGGTTCAAGCCTCGATGCCACACAACGGCAACAAGGCATCGGGGGTATCGACCAGGTGGCAGGCGCCGGCCCGGCTCAACTCGTCGCGGCCGCGGAATCCCCAGGTCACCCCGGCCGACTCGACCCCGGCGGCACGAGCCGTACACATATCCACGTCCGAGTCGCCCACATACAACGTGTCGGCCTTTTCGACCCCAGCCCGCTGCATGATGTTATACACAATGTCGGGAGCCGGTTTCACCGGTACCCCCTCGCGCTGCCCCAGCACAGCCACAAAAGGTACCTCGGGGAAGAAATACCGAATCAGTTTCTCGGTTCCCGCCTGGTATTTGTTCGAAGCCACGGCCACCTTCACGCCATGGGCCGAAAGGGTAGCCAGCAGCTGTGCAATCCCGTCGTAGGGACGGGTGCAGTCGGTATTATGTTCGGTATAGTATTCCAGGAAACAAGTGCGCATGCGCGCGATATTCTCGGTCGAACGCGATGCCTCGGGCAAGGCCCGTTCAAACAATTTGGTAATACCGTTCCCCACGAAATAGAGATACTCCTGCACCTCATGCTCGGGGAATCCGCAACAGCGCAAGGCATAGTTGGTACTCATGGCCAAATCGGCAATCGTGTTCAGTAACGTTCCGTCCAAATCAAAAATAACCAGTCGTTTCATGTTCTTCTCTCCTTTCAGGCGCACAAAGATAGTGAAAGGTGAGAGTAGAGACAAACGAAAACGAAGTTTTCAAGTTTGGCTATACCGAACCGAATCCTATCTTATGAAAAGATAGTGAAAGGTGAGCGCAAAGCAAAGATGCTTGCATAATTTGCTCGATCGAGCCACAGACTCTCCCCTGCACAAGAGAATGAAAACAGGAGTGCAGAGGTACGAACGAACAGCGTTTCAACTTGAAAATGAAAGTTTCATTTGTTTTTGCTCTCGCCTTTTCCCATTTTTTCCTATTTTTGCAAATCCTTTGCGACGAGTAAGGGGAGAAGCTATTTCGTAAATAATAAAACCACTATAAATAATGGCAAAAGAGTTGAAAGAATTGACCAAGCGTGCCGATAACTATTCGCAATGGTACAACGACTTGGTAGTAAAGGCCGACCTGGCAGAACAGTCGGCCGTGCGGGGCTGTATGGTAATCAAGCCCTATGGATATGCAATTTGGGAAAAGATGCAACGTCAGCTCGACGACATGTTCAAGGCCACGGGCCACGTGAACGCCTACTTCCCGCTGTTGATTCCGAAATCGTTTCTGAGCCGCGAGGCCGAACACGTTGAAGGCTTTGCCAAGGAGTGCGCCGTGGTAACTCACTACCGGCTGAAAACCAATCCCGACGGAACGGGCGTGGTAGTCGACCCTGCCGCCAAACTCGAAGAGGAGCTCATCATTCGTCCTACCTCCGAGACGATTATCTGGAACACCTATAAAAACTGGATTCACTCTTACCGTGACCTGCCTATCCTGTGCAACCAGTGGGCCAACGTGTTCCGCTGGGAGATGCGCACCCGCCTCTTCCTGCGCACGGCCGAGTTCCTGTGGCAAGAGGGGCACACCGCCCACGCCACCCGCGAGGAGGCCGAGGCCGAGGCCCGTCGCATGCTCGAAGTCTATGCCGACTTTGCCGAGAACTTCATGGCCGTGCCCGTCATCAAGGGTGTGAAATCGGCCAACGAGCGTTTCGCCGGCGCCCTCGACACCTATACCATCGAGGCCATGATGCAGGACGGCAAAGCCTTGCAGTCGGGCACGTCGCACTTCCTCGGGCAGAACTTTGCCAAGGCATTCGACGTGCAGTTTATCAACAAGAACAACGAACTCGAATATGTATGGGCCACCTCGTGGGGCGTTTCCACCCGTTTGATGGGTGCCCTCATCATGACTCACAGCGACGACAACGGTCTGGTGTTGCCGCCCAAGTTGGCTCCTATTCAGGTAGTAATTATCCCCATCTATAAGAATGCCGAACAATTGCACGCCATCGACGTGAAGGCCGACGAGATTGCCGGCAAGTTGCGTGCCATGGGCATCTCGGTCAAGTACGACAACGCCGACAACAAACGACCCGGCTTCAAGTTTGCCGACTACGAGTTGAAGGGCGTACCCGTGCGTCTGGTGATGGGTGCCCGCGACCTCGAAAACGGTACGGTCGAGATTATGCGCCGCGATACCTTGGAGAAGGAGACAATCCCCGTCGACAACATCGAACAGGTGGTGAAAGGTCTGCTCGACGAGATTCAGGCCAACATCTTCCAGAAGGCTCTCAAATTCCGTCAGGAGCACACGATTACGGTCGACAGCTACGACGAGTTCAAGGAGAAGATCGAGGAGGGAGGTTTCATTCTGGCTCACTGGGACGGCACAACCGAGACCGAAGAGCGCATCAAGGAGGAGACCAAGGCTACGATTCGTTGTATCCCGTTCGACGGCGATACCACGCCGGGTGTCTGCATGGTAACCGGCAAGCCCTCGGCTCGCCGCGTGCTCTTTGCCCGCTCGTATTGATGTGACAGACAGTCTGAAAATAACCACATGAGGGGGTGCAAATACTGCACCCCCTCTTTTATTCTTAGGCGATAATTTCAGGAGAAAAGTAAGTTTCGTATTATCGTGGCGTGAGCAACGATGTCGTGTGGTACGAACCGTGGTTCCCGGTACCGGTCTCCCCGTCGGGGCCGATGGCCCGATTCCATTCGAGTATTACCCCTTCGCGGCTGAAATGAATCGTGAGTACCCCGTTGTCGCCAATGATGGCCTTCACCCCCTCGCGTATCGGCCGGTGCTCGGCATCGTACCAGGTGACATTGAAGAGGTTGGAGAGCCCTGTCGGTTCCAGCACCGCCTTCACCATACCCGTCTGCCACTGGTCGCCAAACCGTTGCGCCCCTTCGACATAAATCAGCAGAAAGTGGGGGCCGCTGGAAACCATAGCCAGTCGGTAGTTACCTCCCAGACGGGTGTAGCTGTTGGTTGCCGAGGCTTGCAGAAACTCATAGAAACCCTCGGCCGGGTGATGGCTCTGGCGCAGGAGCTCGTCCAGTTCGTCGGCACTCCAAATGACATGCCGTTCGGGATACTCTCGTGGGGTGACCGTCCAGTTTTTCACACACACGCAAGCCCCACTCCCCACACAGATGCCGGCCTGATTGCCAAAGAGTCGGTCGTCGCGGCAGACCCCGAGGCGAAATTCCCGCTCCGGGCCCAAAAAAATTTCATATCCGCCACTCACCGGCACGATGTGCAGGCGGTTGTAATCGTCCTCGGGGTGAATCGAGTTTGAAACCACCCGCTTCCATCGGGTGTGGAATATCGTGTCGCCCCGGGCCACGGTATAAATCGTGCAGAGCCACTCGGGAGCCTGGTAGCCGTAGAAGTCGTCGGCCCCGGCTCGCAGCAGCAAGCCGTGATGATTCTGAGGGTCGCGATAGCCCCACACCACCCCCCATACCGGATTCTCCACCTTTTGTCGCAGGGTCTGTCCGACAGAGTCGACGGTGAATACCTCATACCGCCTGCCGGTGCGGTTGTGCAGGTTGGCAATGTCGAGGGTGATGGCCGGCCGCACCCCTTCGCCCGGATTGATTCCCGTGGCGGTTGTATTTATCACACAACTGTCGGCCTGCGAGTTGCAATCGGTCAATACACCGTTTTGGACGGTCACCCGACGCAACGGCGTCTCACCGGTGTACCACGACTGGGCGGCACCGGCACCGATGCAGAGCATCGAGAGGAGCAGGGAGAGGAGACGAGGAGCTTTCATTGGTTTGCAAGTTGAGAGGGCCGGTATTCCCCGACCCTTGTCCAAAGGTAGTGAAAGGCGAGAGCAGAGAGCCATGAAAACAGGGTTTTCAAATTGGTCCATACCGAGCCGAATCCTATCTTATTCAAAGATAGTGAAAACCGGGGGAAGAACCAAAGCAGGCGGTCGTTTTTTCTGAGAACCCGCTATCGGGGAGAGCGGACGGCATGACCCGAGGAGGTCTGCCCGGGGCGGTTTTTCTGACGCTTCGGGCGACGCGATAAAGGGGTAGATAGACAGAGAGCCGGCCACGACGTGGCCGGCTCTCCCGGGAAGATGAGAATTTTATTGTAGATTGTGGGTAGTCTCTTTTCCCTGCGCCCCCGCCGATGTGCCGGGTTGGTTACCCGGAGTCGGTTTCGGGGCCGAGGTTTGGGTTGTAGTCGTCGTGTTGTCGGCAGATGCTGTGGCTTTTGGTGCAGTAGTGTGGGTCGCCGAGTTCCCGGCCGGAGTGGTTGTGGAGGTCGAGGTAGCGGGAGCCGTCGCACCCTCCTCCCAGTGGAAGGGTTCGAACTGGCTATCCTTGTTGGTCCAGCTCGGTTTGCGCGAGGCGTAGATGATGAAGGGGGCGATGACCACGACGAGGGTACCGATGATGAGCACCGAGAACCACACGGCGTTGCTGCCCACCGATATTTGGCTGGGGGGTATGAAACTCAGCACGAAGGCCAGCAGCGAGCCCAGGAATCCCAGTCCGCCGATGAACCACATCATGCCGTTGCCCTTGCCGCCGATGCGGAAGGGGCGGTTGCTCTTCTTCATGTTATACCGCAGGTAGATGGCGGCCGAGAACATGAGCATGTACATGATGAGGTAGAGCACCACCGTGAGTTGCGACATAATCTGGTAGAAACTCTGCACCGAGGGCATCACCACGAAGAGCAGACTCAGCAGCGTGACGGCGGCACCTTGCAGGTAGAGGATATTCTTCTGTACCCCAATCTTGTTGGTCTTTTGGAAGAAGGGAGGCAGATACCCGGCCCGTCCCACGGCAAAGATACCTTTCGAAGGACCGGCTACCCAGGTGAGCACACCGGCCAGCACCCCGAAGGCCAGCGCAATGGCGATGACCGGCGAGAGCCACGAAGCCATGATGAAGTTGAAATAGTTGTCGAATCCCACCAGCAGACTCTGTGTGAGGTTAATATCCTTTTGCGGAATGATGATACCCAGCGCAAAGGTTCCCAACACGAAGATGAGCACCGTGATGGCCGACCCGATAAAGACCGCCTTCGGGTAGTTTTTGGAGGGGTTGTTGATATCCTTCACGTGGATACCACCCATCTCCATACCGGCGTAGAAGAGGAAGATACTGGCCGCCAGCACCAGGTTGTCGAAGTTGGAGAAGTCGGGGAGGAAACTGCCCGAAAAGTCCATTTGCGATTTGCCGCCCATGGCCAGATAGACGATGGCCAGGACGACCAGCAGACCGGCCGGAATGATGGTTCCCACCAGACCGCCTATCTTGGCTACCTTGCCCACCCAGTCGAGGCCCTTCAACGAGATGAAGGTAGCCAGCCAGTAGATAAACAGGACTACCGCCAGGGTGTAGAAACGGTTCGAGGCCAGCAGCATGTCGCCCGTGTGGTCCATGCCGATGAAGGCGATGGCCACGGCGCCGAAGGTCAGCACCGTAGGGTACCAGATGGTACTCTCGATCCATTGTAGCCAGATGGCCAGGAAGCCGGCCTTCTTGCCGAAGGCCTCGCCCACCCAGCGGAACACACCGCCCTGCTTGTCTTGAAACATGGCGGCCAGTTCGGCGGCGACCAGAGCCGTGGGAATGAGGAATACCAGTGCGGCGAACAGATAGTAGAAGGCCGAGCTTACCCCATATTCGGCCTCGGCCGGCAACCCCCGCAGGGAGACTACCGCCGTAACATTCATGATAGCGAGCGTGAATACGCCCAGTTTGACAGATTTAGCGATGTTTGCCATAAGCGATTTAATTAAGTGTTGTAGCGTGGAGCAGCCACATTCATGCAGATAAACAAACATCGGCCGCTTGTTGTTTTACCGGCGTGAAATTATAAAGGAAGAAAAAATGGAAAATTCTATCTCGCAAGGCTGGCGACGGTACGAGTCGAAAGTCTACGGCGCACTGCACATCGCCATTCTGTTGTTGTCGGTATTTCTCGTGGTCACCATCTCGGTCGATACCTTCCGCAACCTCCTGTTCCTCAACCAGGGCAACTATCTGACCATACAGTTGTGGGTGTGCACACTCTTCATGCTCGATTTCCTGCTGGAGCTGGCACTCTCGTCCCGCAAGTGGTACTACCTGAAAACCCACTTTGTCTTCTTTCTCGTGTCGATACCCTACCTGAACATCATCACCTACCTGCACATCGACTTTTCGCCCCAGGCAGCCTACTTCCTGCGCTTCATTCCACTGGTGCGCAGCGGGTATGCCCTGGCCATCGTGGTGGGGTGGTTCACTCGCAACCGGGCGTCGAGCCTGTTGGTCTCGTATCTGACCATGCTGTTGGCCACCGTCTACTTTTCGAGCCTGCTCTTTTTCGTGATGGAACACGACACCAATCCGCTGGTGGCCCACTATACCGACGCCCTGTGGTGGGCCTTCATGGACGTGACCACCGTGGGGTCGAACATCTATGCCGTCACGGCTACCGGCAAAATCCTGTCGGTCGTGTTGGCGGCTCTGGGCATGATGATGTTCCCCATCTTTACCGTCTACGTCACCAATCTGGTACAGCGGACCGCCCAGTCGAAGGAGGGGGCCTGACCACCGTCGACTCCCCTGGCTCAGGAATGCCGGGCTACCCTACCCTTTCATGAAAACTTGATGTACCGATAAAACAACGAGAGCCGGGGGGAATTCCCCGGCTCTCGTTTTGTGAGGAGAGGTGAGCAGGTCAGACGGTTATCGTTACCGAGTCGCCACTGAATACCGACAGCCCCAGCTTGTTCATGATATAGCGCACGGCCAGTTGGGCCTTGACCGAATTGCCCGCCTCGTCGATGGGCGGTGCAAAGGCCGAGATGCCCATCACGCCCGGCAGTACACCCAGAATGCCACCACCCACGCCCGACTTGGCCGGTATGCCCGACGTGTAGAGCCAGTCGCCCGTGCGCTCGTAGAAGCCTACGGTCGAAATGAGCGAGGTAATCTTGGGCGCCAGCGAGGCGTCGAACACCTGTTGACCCGTCTTGGGATTGACCCCCTTGTTGGCGATGGTCGCCCCGCACACCGACAGCTGCTCGGCCGTGATGCCCAGCGAACACTGGCGGGTATAGAGGTCGAGCGACAGGTCGGGGTCGTCGTAGATGCGGTTGTAGTTCTTCAACAGCCAGGCGATGGAGCGGTTGTTGAAGTTGGTCTCCGACTCCGACTTGTACAGCTCGTCAATCAGCACGGGTGCGCTGCCCGACAGCAGGGTAATGTTGTCGACAATGGCCTTCCACTTGGCAATGGCATTGCCCGTGGGCTGCACCATGCTGCACGCTGCGATGGCTCCGGCGTTGACCAGAGGCGTGGAGGGGTGGTCGTTTTCCAGCAAGATGGCCACAATCGAGTTGAAGGGCAGACCCGTAGCGTCGGCCCCGATCATCGAGAGCAGTTTGTCGGCCCCGTATTGGCGCAGCACCAGTATGGCGGTGTGTACCTTGGAAACCGATTCAATGCCAAACCGGTACTGGGTGTCGCCCACCTCGATGATATGTCCGTCGGTGAGGCACACGCTGATGCCGAACAGCTGGCTGTCGACACCGGCGAGGTAGGGAATGTAGTCGGCATTCTTGCCGTCGTGGTTGTCGCGGTAGAGGTCGTGCGCTTCGTGCACGGCCTGTTCGATTTGAGTGATTGAAATCTCCTTTTTCATGCCTGTCTCATTTTTTACATTTGCAGCGATAGCCCGTGTGAGTAAACAGGGTGCTCTCTACGGCGATATTCTTCTCCTGGGCGATGCGGGTGGTCGTGGGGTATTCGAGTTTTTCGAGGTCGGCCACAGCGTCGTTGATGTCTTTCAGCAACATGTCGGCCATGTCGCGGCTGAACCCTTGGCGCACCACGATACGCATGACCACGCAGCTCTCGATGTTTTGAGGCAACGAATAGGCGGGAACCATCCAGCCGCTCTGGCGCAGGCGGTCTTGCAGGTCATACAGGGTCCACTTGGCACTCTTGGCATAGTCGGGGTGCATGTACCAGATGAAGAGCGGATTCTCCACCCGGTCGCTGTAATTGACAAAGGGTTTCATCTTGCCTATCTCGTCGTGCAGGTATTGAGTAATCTGCATGCTGTTGTACTGGATTGCCTTGTAGCCCTGGAATCCCAACCGAATGAACTGGTAGTATTGGCCCAGAATCTGTGCGGCCGGGCGCGAGAAGTTAAGCCCCACTTGTGTGATGTCGGCACCCAGGTAGTTGACACTGAACGACATTTCGTCGGGCAGATACTTCTTGTCGCGCCATACGACCCAGCCCAGACCGGGATAGACCAAACCGAACTTGTGGCCCGAGGTACTGATGGAGAGAACCCATTTCAGCCGGAAGTCCCACTTCTTGTGCGGGTCGAGGAAGGGGAGGATAAATCCGCCCGAAGCGGCGTCGACGTGAATGGGAATGTCGTAGCCCGTCTTCTTGTTGTACTCGTCGAGCAGGTGGTCGAGCCGCTCCACGTCGTCGTTCAGTCCCGTCCAGGTGACACCCTCGATGGGCACGATGCAGATGGTATTCTCGTCGCACATTTTAAGCGCGGCCTCGGGGTCAAGGGTAGGTTTGTCGAGGGTGAGGGGTACCTCGCGCATCTCGATTTGCCACAGTTGGGCAAACTTCTCCCACACGATCTGGTAGGCTGCCGAGATGACAAAGTTGGGCTTATCGGTCGGTTTCCCCTGTGCCTGACGTTTCTTGCGCCAGCGCAACCAGGCGGCGACACCGCCCAGCATACAGGCTTCGGACGAACCTATCGCCACGGCACCGCTCTTCCACTTGGCCTCCTCGGGCGAGTTCCACAGGTTGGCCATGATGTTGATACACTTGGCATTCATGACGGCGATACGGGGGTACTCCGTCTCGTCGATATAGTTGATGTTGATGGCCTCGTTCATCAGTTTGGTCGCATACTTGTCCATGTAGGTGGTGACAAAGGTAGCCAGGTTGAGGCGGGGTTGCGTCTGGGCAAAGGTCTCGTCCTTGACCATCTGGTAGGCGATTTCGGGGGTGGTGGGCGCATCGGGGATACGCTCTACGGGCGAAGGTTTCAACATCTCGTCAGACCCGAAGATGCTCGTTTTGGCATCTCCTTCTCGTAAACTAAAATCTTTCATCGTATAAAGTATTTATGAATTAGACCAATGAAACCCACTCTCCCCGGGTGGAGAGGGCGGCTTCTTGGTGAAACAACAGCCCCGGCGGGGCGAAAGTTTACGCCGTTGGGTTATTTCTGCACAATTTGGCACTTGTTAAAGAAGTTGCTAAACATTCGGGAGCGTCGGTTGTTTTCCCCCTGTAATAAAATAAAATGCATAGCCTATGAAAATAGAGACCGGGCGGGGTACAATCCCGCTGATTACACTCGTGGGCATTTGGTCCATATCGGCGCTAAGTGCCCTGCCGGGGCTGGCGGTATCGCCTATTCTCGGACAGTTGTCCACTATCTTTCCCCACGCTTCGGAGTTTGACATACAGTTACTCACCTCGTTGCCATCGTTGTTGACAATCCCCTTTATTCTGCTCTCGGGTAAGCTCACCGAGCGGGTGAACAACGTGCGGCTGTTGCAGGTGGGACTGGTGGTCTTTGCCCTGAGCGGGGTGCTCTACCTCTTCTCGGGGCAGATGTGGCAGCTGATTGCCGTGAGTGCCCTGCTGGGTATCGGGGCGGGTATCATCGTGCCGCTCTCGACGGGCCTCATTTCGCGCCATTTCGTGGGACGCTACCGCACCCAGCAATTCGGATTGAGCTCGGCCATCACCAACGTCACCCTGGTTCTGGCCACGATGCTCACCGGCTATCTGGCCGAGGTGAACTGGCATCTGCCATTCGTGGTCTACCTGGCTCCCGTTCTCTCGCTGTTGCTCTCCTTCTCGTTGAAGCGCGACTCGACCTCGGCCCGGCCGGTGGCCCAGACCTCGACCGGCCGTCTCGACAAGGGGCGCCTGGCGGGGCTCATGGCCTTCTACGGACTCATTACCTATCTGGTGATTATCGTCAGCTTCAACCTGCCCTTCCTCATGAAAGAGTATCATTTCGACACGGGGGCATCGGGGTTCATCATCTCACTCTTTTTCCTGGCCATCATGCTGCCCGGTTTCTTCCTCAACCCGGTGCTGTCGTTTCTGGGGTCGCTCACCAAGTTCACGAGTCTGTCGTTCATCGCCATCGGGCTGTTACTCATACTGTTGTCGATGAGCGAGTGGGTGTTGGCGCTCGGGGCCATCTTCATCGGGCTGGGCTATGGAGTGATGCAACCCGTGATTTACGACCAGACTACCCGGGCGGCCGATGCCTCGCGGGCTACGTTTGCTCTGGCATTGGTCATGGCCATGAACTACCTGGCCATTCTGCTCTGCCCCGTGATTATCGACGCCCTGCAATCACTCTTTCATATCCATACCCAGCGGTTTGCCTTTGAACTCAACCTGGGTATTACGCTGCTCACCGTGGTTTGGGCCTATTGGAAACGGCACACCTTTTTGTTCAACGATGCTCCCGCCAATCCCGTTCAGCCATGAAAATGATGCAAAATAAAGTAGCCATGGCCAACTGGGCCATGGTGATGTCGAAAGTCTTCGGCGGACTGAATGTGAATGCCCTGCACTACCTGTTGCCCCTGTGGCTCGCTCCGCTCACGGGCGCTACGTTCCGATGCGTGTTTGCTGCCGTGGCTTTTTGGATTCTCGGTTGGTTTGCCCGACCCGAAAAGGCTTCGACCCGCGACAAGTGGATTCTCTTCGTGATGGGTGCCGTGGGCATCTACGGCTACATGTTCTCCTACCTGATGGGGCTGAGCAAGACCACCCCGGTCTCGGCAGCCATCTTCACCTCGATGCAGCCGATATGGGTCTTTGTCATATCGGTGCTCTTCATGCACGAGCGGATTTCCCTGTTGAAGGTGGTGGGTATTCTGGTGGGATTGGGGGGCGCACTGCTCTGTATCCTCACCCAGAAGAGCGACGACCTCGCCTCCGATGCGCTGGCCGGGAACCTCTTCTGCCTGATGAGTTCGGTTATCTATGCCATCTATCTGGTACTGAGCAACCGGTTCTTGAAACGCACCGGCACCTATACCCTCATGCGTTACACCTTTTCGGGGGCTGCCTTTTCGAGCCTGATTGTGATGGCCTTTACGGGCTATGATGCTCCGTTGTTCGAATCGCCGCTCCATCTGTGGCCGCTGGCAATGCTGCTTTTCGTACTCATCTTCCCCACGGTGTTGAGCTATCTGTTGGTGCCCGTCGGGCTGCGGTATTTGAAGACGACGGTTGTGGCCATATACGGTTACCTCATTCTCATGGTGGCCTCGCTCACCTCGTTCCTTACGGGACAGGACCGTTTCAGCTGGACGCAGATTCTGGCCATGGTGCTTATCTGCGTCGGGGTCTATGCCGTGGAGATTGCCGAGAATCGCGGAACGCGTGCCCCCACGTCGCACCTACATTCGTCGCCTCATGCGTGAGCCCCTGGGTACGGTAAATCGGGCTGTCTCGATTACGTAAACGAAACCGCCGCCCCTCTCTGTTGTATCATCGCTTATCGGGCATATTTCGCGTAAGCCTTTGCCAGCTTCACGTCATAACGATTCTCGGCATACCGGGGACCGTTGTAGAGCCGGGCAAAAGTGGCCCACTCTTTCCTTTGCAGGGCGAAGAGCATGCCTCCCTGATGGATAAAGCGAACGAAGAGTTTCAGCTGGCTGCGGGCACTCTGTTGCATGGCGGCCACAAAACTCGCGACACTCTTCTCGCCACAGGCGGCAAAGTTGAATCCCATCACTTGGAACATGCCCCAACTGGCCGACGCATCGGCAGCTTCGCGATCGATGGCCCGGGCCTTCTCCAACCGATCGTACTCTTTGAGCCCGCCGCGGTAGTGACCTTTCTCCCATTGGGGGTAAAGAATATCGCCATTTTGAGCCGCATATTGCACAGGGTCTATCCCTCGTTTCTTCAACTGAGCCCAAAAGATGTGCCCCTCGAACAAGATGGTAGGCTTGCCGGGAGCGACAAATCCGTGACGACTTCCGCTCTCGACCTCTTGCACGGCCCTTAATGCAGCCGTTTCACAGTCGAGCAACAGGGCTCCCCGGCTGAAATCCTCGTCGGCCAGTTCGGTTGCCTCGCTCTCTCCACCCAACAGCAGAGCCTCCCAGGTGTGGTACCCCACGATGCCGTCGGGCTCCAATCCCCGTTGCTGTTGAAAGGCAACGACGGTCTCCCGCAGTGCCGGAGTGAATGTCATGCCCTCCTTTACGGAATATCCGGCTTGTGTCAGTGCGTTATTCAGTATGGCTATCTCTTCTCCCGAATCGCCTTGTTTTACAGTTTTCATTTCTATTCTTCTATCATGAGATTTGGACGTGCAAGAAACAAAGAAAAAGCGGGGTGACGATGGCATGAATTGATTTTATGCCACATCACGGCAAGTATCTCGGCAAAGTCATCGTCCCAGACACTCGTCGATATAAGCCTTCATGGCAGGCCCAGCAGCCTCGGCGCTTTGCAGCAGCTTGAACTGAGCCCGGGTGCGCACCAGGTTGTGTTCGGGATAGTTGATTTTATAGTAGGTATCGCCGTTGATGTAGTCGGTGAGGAAACGCACGGCCTGCATGTAGGGGAAAAGGGTGGCAGCGTAGGGCAGATTGTCGGTCTCGACGTCGGTGAGGAATACGCGGGCCGTCTCCAAGTAGCCTTTGGTAAATGCCTTGAATATCTCCATGTCGAAGTTGACACGGTCGAGATTCCGGTCGTCCTCCTCGCCCGTGTTGGCCGCGGTGCGCATGAAGTCGCCAAAATCGGAGAAGATATAACTGGGCATCACCGTGTCGAGGTCGACGACACACAAGACCCGACCCTGCTCGTCGAACATCATGTTGTTCACCTTCGTGTCGCAGTGGCAGATGCGTTTGGGCAATTTCCCCTCGCGATGCAGCCGCTCGGCCCGGCACATGTCGTGGGCCCGTTGTTCGAATGCGTCGAGCAGGGGACGCACCTCGCCCACCCTACCTGCGGGGTCGGCAGCGACGGCCTCGTGCAGTTGTTGCAGACGGAACTCCATGTTGTGGAAGTCGGGAATCGTCTCGCCCAGTTCCTCCGGTATGTCGGCCAGCATGGCCTGAAAGTCGCCGAAAGCCCGGCCGGCCTGGTAGGCGTACTGGGGATTCACGGTGTCGTAGCTCCGGGCGTGATGAATGAAGAGGAGTACCCGCCAGTAATTCTCACCATCGAAATAATAAAGTTTGTGGTCTTTCGTCGGTATCAGCGTCAGCACTTTACGGTCGATGTCGGTCTCGCCCCGAGCCTCCAACTTGTGACGAATGTGGGTCGTCACCCGATAGAAATTGTTTTGGAGCATCTCCACGTCGGTGAAAATCGTGTGGTTGATGCGTTGCAGTACATAGTCGGGAGCCTCGGGCGGAGTCGTGGTCACTTTATAGGAGTCGTTGATGAGTCCCGCGCCCAACGGTTTTATTTCAATCACCTCGCCAACCAGGGCAAAATGCGACAAGATTTCGATTAAGTCTTTCATGTGTACGGATATTGTAAATGCATAAAATAGATATACGATTCCAAAGATAGCGAAAGATAAATATAAAGACAATATAATTATCTATTCTGCTCCCTTCTAAATTCTACCGGGAAAGAAATTCGCATGAGAACAGGCATTTTCATCAATACGACTTTTAGGACAATTATCTCTCCATAACGACCTTGTAGGAGGAGGTCTGTCACAATAACTTTGCGTTGTTTTTAATCCACAGACATGGAACAAATACACGACATAAAGGGCATTTTGTTTAACTTCTCGGGTACAATCGACACCGGGGGCTGCGAATGGTTCGACCTCATTTGGCAGAAATACCGGGAAACCGGTATTCCGGTATCGAAGAGCGACTACCTGCATGCCCACGAATATGCCGAGGCTCAAATTATCGAAAACGGACTCATCGAATCCAGTTTCAATTCATACCAGACCCTATACACCAAACTCTCGCTGCAAATCCAATACCTCATCAACAAAGGGCTGCTATCCGACAACGGGTGTACCCACAAGTATCCCCAACAGTTGGCTACCCTCTGTTACAATCTGGCCATCATGCACGTGAGACAAAACGAACAAATTTTTGAAGAATTGGCACCTCGATACCGACTGGGTATCGTAGCCCAGTCGTATGGCAATATGACGGCCGTGTTGGGAGACTTTGGACTTACCTCCTACTTTACCGACGTAATCGAGTCGAGCGCCGTCAACCTCAACAAGCCCGACCAGGCCCTTTACCGACTGTCGGTCGAGGCTCTGCATCTCTCCCCCGCAGAGACCTTGTGCGTGAGCAATTCACTCAACAACGACCTGCGACCCGCCCAAGGTATCGGGTGTCCCACCGTATGGTTGAGCCAACGATCGGTTCCCCCGTCAAAACGTATATCCAACTATCACATAAATTCCTTGACTTGCCTTAACGAACTGCTATCTTAACAGAGACAATGCACCATAGGAGAATCATAAAGAATAACTACTTACTGTTGATATGTACTGTGTTGTGAAAAACAAATCTAACTAAAATATTCCATCGGTTGTGCGTGAGCATGGCCGAGGAAGGCTCTTAGCATAAAAAGTGTATTGACTTGATGAAAGGTCCCGGACGCGATGTCCCGGGCCTTTTTCTTTTTTCCGTTTTTTCTGTCCCTTTTAACAGGCAATCATAAAATCTGCACCGACGAGAATCGTTTATGGAGATTATTGCTAACTTTGCACAAAAAATAAAAAGTATTGTTTACCTAAAATGGATTGGATACAAAGTCTGTTATTTAATGACGCATCGGTAGCCCACACCGTAATCCTATACGCCTTTGTCATTGCGGTAGGAGTAGCACTGGGCAAACTGAAATTCTTCGGGGTCTCATTGGGAGTTACATTCGTTCTTTTCGTCGGGCTGATAGCCGGCCACTTCGGCTTCTCGGCCGAGAAAAACATACTCCACTTCGTACAGGAGTTCGGTTTAATTCTGTTTATCTATTCCATCGGTCTGCAAGTGGGGCCCAGTTTTTTCTCGTCGTTCAAGCGGGGCGGACTCACCCTCAACATGCTGGCCGTGGGAATTGTCGCGCTCAACATTGTCGTAGCGCTGGTTATTTATTTCATGAATCAGGGGAGTGTGAGCATGCCCATGATGGTGGGTATCCTCTCGGGAGCCGTCACCAACACCCCGGGACTGGGTGCCGCCCAGCAAACACTGTCGCAGCTGCGGTTCGACGGTTCGATTACCGAGGTTCCCGAGATTGCTCTGGGTTACGCCGCCGCCTATCCGCTGGGTGTAATCGGTATCATCGCCTCGATGCTGGTGATTCGGGCCATCTTCAAAGTCAAACTCGATAAGGAGAATCAACAAATCGAGGAGGAGAACCAGTCGAGCCAGCTCGTGCCGCACGTGGTGACCTATCAGGTAGAGAACAAACTCATCGTGGGCAAAACCCTCGACGACCTCGCCAAACTTATCGACCGCAATTTCGTGGTGTCGCGTATCAAACACAACGACGAGGTGATTATCCCCAACTCCGACACCATTCTCGAAGAGGGCGATTTACTGCTGGTGGTTCTCTCGCTGCAAGACGAGAGTGCCCTCGAAGCCTTCATCGGACGCCCCGTCGAGATGAACTGGGAGGCCATACAGGCGCCGGTCGTTTCGCGCCGTATCCTGGTTACCCGCCCCGAAATCAACGGGCGCAAAATCGGTAGCTTGCGGTTGAGAATGGGATACCGCCTGAACGCCACGCGGGTGAACCGTGCCGGTGTAGACCTGCTGGCCAACCCCAACCTGGAACTGCAAATAGGCGACCGACTCACCGTTGTGGGCCGCATCGAAGATATCAACCGTCTGGCCGAAAAGCTGGGAAACTCAACCAAGCGTCTGCACGAGCCCAACATGGTCACCCTCTTCGTGGGTATATTCCTCGGCATCATCTTGGGTAGTATTCCTATCGCCATACCGGGCATGAGCGTACCGATGAAACTGGGTCTGGCCGGCGGACCGCTGGTCGTAGCCATCTTGCTGGGCCGCTTCGGTCACAAGATACACTTGGTTACCTACACCTCGACGGGTGCCAGCCTCATGCTGCGCGAGGTAGGTATCTGCCTCTTCCTGGCCAGTGTAGGCATTTCGGCCGGAGGCGAGTTTGTCAACACCATCATGTCGGGCGGCCTCGTGTGGGTATGGTGGGGATTCCTCATCACCGTCATTCCCCTGCTCGTGATTGGCATCATCGCCCGGGCCCACTACAAGATCAACTACTGTTCGATCATGGGTCTGCTCTCGGGAGCCTGCACCGATCCCCCCGCCCTCGCCTATGGCAACAAGGTATCGGGTAACGACGCCCCTTCGGTAGCCTATTCAACCGTCTACCCGCTCACGATGTTCCTGCGGGTACTCTCGGCACAGCTGCTTATCCTGCTGTTCTATTAGACGATTTATTCAACGATACACTTCTATCCTCACGAGGGAGGCCTCCAGTCCAGGGCTTCCCTCGTTTGTTTTCTACCTTGATAGACAAGTCCCGTAACAGCACGACGCAATCACCCCGATTTTATCGATAAAAGAGCCCGCTTTATCCACAAAAAATCGGGCTCTCTCGATTACATTTCTCTAAATGGCTCACCGAGTGTTAATTTTGGGTTCCAATTTAACGAATCGGTTATGAAAAATTTAATCATATCCACCGCCATTTTAACACTCATCTGTTGCGCTCCCCTGCAAGCTCAGGAGAGTGAAGAAGCGATGCCCGACGTATGGACTCTGCAAGCCTGCTTCGACTATGCCCACGATCACAGCATCACTCTGCAACAGAACCGGTTGTCGATTGAAGAGAGCTCGGTCAACACGAAAGAGGCCAAAGCCCAGCTCTTCCCCTCGTTCGACTTCTCCACCTCGCACAACTATGGCAACTACCCCCTGGCCGACGGTTCCCGAGAGGGGAACAACGTCTACACCGGCACCTACAACCTGAACGCGTCATGGACCATCTTCGACGGGAAACGCCGCAACACCATCAAGTCCAACCAACTGCAAGAGAGGCAGCAGCAATACGCCTTCCAGGAGAGCCTCGACAACCTGCAAATCGAGATTCTCACCGACTATCTGCAAATTCTCTATGCCGAAGAGGCAGTGAACATCTGCCAACAGACCGTCGAGGTCTCGCAACGACAGGTCGAACGGTCGCGCGAACTGCTGGCCGCCGGCTCCATCTCGAAAAGCGATCTGGCCCAACTCGAAGCCCAATACAGCAACGACAAATACCAGTTGGTATCGGCCGAAGCCAATCGCGACCAGCTGCGTCTGAACCTGAAACAGCTGCTCGAACTCGACATCGACGTGACGATGGAACTGGCTCTGCCCACCATCGACGAGAGCAAGGTACTCGTGCCGCTGCCCGACAAGAGCACGGTCTATGCCACCGCCCTGGGCTTTATCCCCTCGATACAAAGCGGCAAGCTGGAACTCGAAGTGGCCGACCTGAACATCGCCAATGCCAAGGCCGGGTACTACCCCAACCTCTCGCTCTATGCCGGCATAGGAAGCGGCCACAATACCGGCGACAGCGGCAGCCTGGGCAGCCAGCTGAAACAGGGCTTCAACGAGTCGATAGGGCTCACTCTGTCGATACCTATTTACAGCCAGCGAAGCAACAAGTCGGCTATGGAGCGAGCCCGAATCCAACAGAAAATCAGCGCACTCGACCTCAAAAACCAGGAGAAGGAGTTGTTGAACCAGATTGAGAGCGCCTGGCTCGACGCCTCGTCGGCCCAGTCGCAATACCTGGCCGCCCGCGAACAGCTCGCCGCCACGCAAACCTCCTTCGAGCTCACCGAAGAGCAGTTCTACCTGGGCATGAAAAATACCGTCGAGATGCTTACCGCCAAGAACAACTGGCTCTCGGCCCAACAAGAGGAGTTGCAGTCGCGCTACATGGCTCTGCTCAACCTCAAACTGCTCGACTACTACGAAAACAAACCCCTCACGCTCGACTGACGCTCGACGGGGGGCCATGTACAGCCTATAAAAATCATCATCACGATATGAAACGTAAGAAAATCATCATTCTCTCGGTAGCGGCAGTCGCAGTCATTGTGATTGCGTGGGCCATCTTCGGGAGGAAATCGTCAAGCAACAGCTACTACATCGAGACGGCCACGGCCGCCCGGGGCGACGTGTCGAACTCCGTCACGGCTACCGGATCCATCGAGCCGGTGACCCAGGTCGAGGTAGGTACACAGGTGTCGGGTATCATCGACAAGCTCTATGCCGATTACAATTCGGTAGTGACCAAAGGCCAACTCATCGCCGAAATGGATAAGGTCACCCTGCAAAGCGAACTCACTTCGCAACAGGCTACCTACGACGGTGCCAAAGCCGAATATGAATATCAGCAGAAGAACTACCTGCGCAACCAGGCCCTGCACGAAAAGCAGCTCATCAGCGACACCGAATTCGAGGAATCGACCTACAACTACGCCAAGGCCAAGAGTGCCTATGAAAGCAGCGAGGCCAACCTGGCCAAGGCCAAACGCAACCTGGCCTACGCCACCATCACTTCGCCCATCGACGGGGTGGTCATCAGCCGCGCCGTTGAGGAGGGACAGACCGTGGCAGCCGGATTCGAGACGCCTACCCTCTTCACCATCGCCGCCGACCTCACCCAGATGCAGGTAATTGCCGATGTCGACGAAGCCGATATAGGCGGCGTGAAAGAGGGACAACGGGTCGAGTTTACCGTCGACGCCTATCCCAACGATACCTTCGAGGGTACCGTAACCCAGGTGCGTTTGGAGGCTACCGAAGAGAGCAACGTAATCACCTACGAGGTGGTCATCTCGGCTCACAACCCCGATTTGAAACTGAAACCGGGGCTCACGGCCAACGTCACCATCTACATAGCCGAACGCCGCAACGTGGTGAATATCCCCGTCAAGGCTCTCCGCTTCGTTCCCGACCCACCCTCGAGCAAGGCTCCGGCTCCCGAACAGACGCCCCAACCCCAAGCTCCCGATAACGACAGCCTCAAAACCGTGTGGGTACAAGAGGGACAGGAGTGGAAACCTCGCCAGGTCAAAGTAGGTATGGACAACGGAGTGAACGTAGAGATCTGCTCGGGACTGAACGAGGGCGAAGTGGTGGCCGTAGACCGCAAGAGCAATACCGGAATGACCGAAGCCCAACTCTCGGGCAACCAGGAGGAGAGCCCCTTCATGCCCAAGCCACCGGGAAAAAAGAAATAAGGAAAGGAGAACGTCAACCATGGCAACCAAAGAGATTATCCGACTGGAAAACATACGGCGCAACTTTATCGTGGGTAACGAAACGGTACACGCTCTGCGGGGGGTGAGCTTCACCATCAACGTCGGCGAGTTCGTGACCATCATGGGCACCAGCGGCTCGGGCAAGTCGACCCTGCTCAACATACTGGGCTGCCTCGACACCCCTACCTCGGGCGAATACTACCTCGACGGGATACCGGTGCGGAGCATGGGCAAGAACGAGCGGTCGGTCCTGCGCAATCGCAAGATAGGCTTCGTGTTCCAGTCGTATAACCTGCTACCCAAGACGACCGCCCTCGAAAACGTGGAGCTGCCGCTCATGTACAATTCGGCCATCTCAGCCCGTCAGCGGCACGAACTGGCCTCACGCGCCCTCGATGCCGTGGGTCTGTCCGAACGGAAGAATCACAAGTCGAACCAGATGTCGGGCGGTCAGCAACAACGCGTGGCCATCGCCCGGGCCCTGGTCAACGACCCGGTCATCATCTTGGCCGACGAGGCTACCGGTAACCTCGACACCCGCACCTCGTTCGAGATTCTGGTCCTCTTCCAGGAGCTGCACGCCCAGGGACGCACCATCATCTTCGTCACCCACAACCCCGAGCTGTCGGCTTACAGCAGCCGCAACATCGTACTGCGCGACGGAAAGATTATCAGCGACACCCCCAACGACCATCAGGCTTCGGCCCAGGAGATGTTGCAAAAGTTACCGGTAGAAAGCGATTAAGGAACCAACAACTATGAATCTGACCAATCTCACCAAAATAGCACTCAAAGCGCTTAACAACAATAAGATGCGATGCTTCCTCACGATGTTGGGTATCATCATCGGAGTAGCCTCGGTCATCACCATGCTCGCCATCGGGCAAGGCTCGAAGCGAAGCATTCGGGCACAAATTGCCGAAATGGGGTCGAACATGATCATGATACACCCCGGCAACATGGAGCGGGGCGGTGTGCGGCAAGATGCCTCGTCGATGCAGACGCTCAAACTGAACGACTACGAAGACATTGCCGGAGGGACCGAATACGTGTCGGCCTGCTCGCCCTCGGTCAGCAGCAGCGGACAGTTCATCTACGGGGCCAACAACTACCCCAGCACCATCTACGGCGTGACCGAGGATTACCTCGAAATACGCAAGTTCTCCATCGACGAGGGCAGCATGTTCACCCCGCAAGACGTGCTCACCTCGGCCAAAGTCTGCCTGGTGGGACAAACCATCATCGACAACCTCTTCCCCAACGGAGAGAGCCCCATCGGCAAGGTAATCCGGTTCAACAAGATACCCCTCAAAATCGTGGGCACC
Organism: Barnesiella viscericola DSM 18177; assembly: GCF_000512915.1. Lineage (GTDB taxonomy): Bacteria > Bacteroidota > Bacteroidia > Bacteroidales > Barnesiellaceae > Barnesiella > Barnesiella viscericola. Next base: position 2,683,069 of record NZ_CP007034.1, on the reverse strand, counting down.
CTCACCCCCAAAGGCTACAACAGCATGGGCATGGATCAGGACGACATGGTGCTGGCCCCCTACACCACGGTACAAAAGCGGGTGCTGGCCATCACCTACCTGCAAGGCATCTTCTGCTCGGCCCTCACCGAAGAGCTCACCCCTCAGGCAATCGACGAGATCACCCAGATTCTGCGCAAGAACCACAAAATCAAGGAGGGCGAGGAGGACGATTTCGAGATACGCTCGCAGGAGGAAATGAGCTCGATGATGAGCTCAACCACCGACATGATGACGATTCTGCTTGCCTGTATCGCCGGCATCTCGCTGCTCGTGGGCGGTATCGGCATCATGAACATCATGTATGTATCGGTCACCGAGCGCACCCGCGAAATCGGATTGCGCATGTCGATAGGCGCCCGGGGCATCGACATCTTGGCCCAGTTCCTCATCGAGGCGGTACTCATCAGCGTCACGGGCGGCATCATCGGGGTACTGCTGGGCGTGGGAGCCTCGATGGTCGTGAACCTGGTATTCAACTGGCCGGTCTACATACAGGCTTACTCGGTAATACTCTCCTTCCTGGTATGTACCTTCACCGGCATCTTCTTCGGCTGGTACCCGGCCCGCAAGGCAGCCAACCTCGACCCCATCGAAGCCATTCGTTATGAATAATCAACGTTTTTCCGTTTCAAATTCTTATCTTTGTACTATGGCACCCGACCGACAACATATACGACTCCGCTGGAACCCCGTCTTTATTCACCTGCTGGCATGGGCTATCGTCTTTCTCTTCCCGCTCCTCTTCATCGAGCGATTCGAGAGCATGAGACGGGTACACGAGTTCAGCCTGATCAAGTTTTATGTCCAACCCATCAGTATCGCGGTTATCTTCTATATCAACTACCTGTGGCTCATCGACAAGGTACTCTTCCGTAAAAAGACGGTGCAGTTTATCCTTTACAACCTGCTGCTCATCGTGGTGGCCAATGTGGTTATCTACCTGGTACACCGAATGATTATTCCCGACGAGTTTTTGCACCACCGGCCTATCCCGCGACCTCCCCGGCCGGGACTGATGCAGTGGCAGGACTCCATTACGCTGGCGCTGATGGTGGGATTGAGTGTGGCTATCAAAATGACGCAGAAGTGGATTGTATCGGAAAAGGAGCGTAAACAACTGGAACAGGAGCGTACCGAAGCCGAATTGAAGAACTTGAAAAACCAACTCAACCCGCACTTTCTCTTCAACACGCTCAACAACATCTATTCGCTCATCGCCATCAGCCCCGACCGGGCCCAGAGTGCAGTACTCGAACTGAGCAAGATGTTGCGTTATGTGCTCTATGAGAATGCCCAGGCCTATGTGCCCATGGAGAAGGAGTTGGAGTTTAACCACAACTACATCGAGCTGATGCGGCTGCGGCTTGCCCGTCACGTGAAGGTCGAGGTGGATATGCCCGACGGATTGTGCCGGGGATACCAGATTGCCCCGCTGCTCTTCATTACGCTTATCGAGAATGCCTTCAAGCACGGTACCAGTGCGACCGAACCTTCGTTTGTCAAGATTGTCATGCGCGAACCCTCGCCCGGGGTCATCGAGTGCCGCATCGAGAACAGCTGCTTCCCCAAGGACGAGAGCGACAAAAGCGGTTCGGGCATCGGGCTCAAAAACCTGTCGCGACAGCTCGAACTGCTCTACCCCGGCAAATATACCCTGCATGCCGAGAGCGACACTCGGGTCTACCGCTCATCGCTCACCATCGATTTGAACTAACCCAAACACGTGGAGACCATGATACTGAAATGCTGCATTATCGACGACGAACCTCTGGCCATAGAGCTGTTGGAGAGTTATGTCAAACGCACCCCCTTCCTGCAACTGGAAGCCTCGTTCAACTCGGCCGTGCAGGCTGTCGAGCGGGTTTCGCGCGGTGACATCGACCTCATCTTTCTCGACATTCAGATGCCCGAGCTCGACGGCATGGAGTTTTCGCGCATGATCGAGGGGCGCAGCCGCATTGTCTTTACCACCGCCTTCGGGCAGTATGCCGTGGACAGCTACAAGGTCAATGCCATCGACTACCTGCTCAAACCCTTCTCTTATGCCGACTTTCTCAAAGCGGCCCAAAAGGCGCTGCAATGGTTCGAGCTGTCGGAGGGCAATACCGCCAACCCCGCAGCGGCTCCGGCCGAATCGCCGGCGGCAAGTCCCTATATCTTTGTCAAGAGCGACTACAAGCTCAAACAGATACCGCTCGACAAGATTCTCTACATCGAGGGATTGAAAGATTATGTGAAGATTTATCTCGAAGGCGAGCCGCACCCGATTCTCTCGCTGCTGAGCCTCAAATCGCTCGAAGAGATGTTGCCCGAGGGGCAGTTCATACGGGTGCACCGCTCGTTTATCGTGCAGGGGTGCAAAATCAAGATGATCGACCGCAACCGCATCGTCTTCGGCAAGGAGTATATCCCCATATCAGACACCTACAAGGAGTCGTTTGCCGAGTTCATAGCCCAGCACTCCCCGCTCACCGGCAAGCCACAGAACTGAACAGGACGCTCCGCCGGGTGGCTGTCGACCTATACCGCACAAGGAGCAGGCTCCCCGACAAGGGGGTGTCTGCTCCTTGGCTTGTCTACTCAAATTTATTTCAGTTTCAGGAAGCGTCGTAAAGCGAGCGGAAGAAAGCGTTCAACTGCGCGGCGAAGAGAAAACAGGCCGCCGTCAGGGCTCCATACATCACCCAGGTACCGGCGCAACTCCAACAGGGGTTCACAACCAGCTCACGGGCAAAAGTCACACACAAAGCCGTGCAGATGAGCAATATCAGTACCAGAACCACCAGCGAGATTTTCGTTTCGAGGCTCCACCGCTTGCGAGGCAGGCGGTTCATCACCCGGCGGGTAAACCACCGGTCGTGCTTGGGCTGGGGAGTATGACGGTCGAAAAGTTCCCGCCACTGGTCATCATTCCACTCTTTCATATCCGTTTTTCTTTAAATATTCTCCTAATTTTTGTTTGGCGCGCGAGAGGTGCGACTTGATGGTCCCCTCGGGTATACCCGTCACCGCGGCGATGCGGGCGATGGCCATATCCTCGACAAAGTATAGGGTAACGACCGTGCGCTCCTCGGGTCGCAGTATCGACAGGGCCCGGGTCATGTCGAGCCGACGGTCTACCGGCTCGGGCGACTGGGGTATCGCCGTTGCCTCGTCCAGCGATTCGAGGTAGCGGTCGCCCCGCCTGCGCAACTCGTCGTAATAGAGGTTGTAGGCCACCCGGAAGAGCCAGGTCGAGAACGAGGAGAGACCTTTGTAGCTGCGCAGGTGGTAATAGACCTTGATGAAGGTCTCCTGCGCCAGGTCGTCGCTGAGCGATTCGTCGCCGCCGGTGAGGCTCAGGAAGAAGCGCTTCACCCGACCCTGGTACTTGTCGACCAGCGAGGCAAACGCCTTGCGGTCGTCCAGCAGGACACAGCGCGCCACCCACATCATATCCTCGGTCTTCTCCATCGCGTCGAGTCCGGTTATTCGGGTTGATTATCGGTGTGGTCGTTCCCGGGGCGCGACGATACCCGATAGAGTATCAGTTTGCCCGCACCCACCAGGATAAAGATGGCCGCCAGCCCCAGCAGGAAGATACCGTAGCTGTCGCCAAACTCTGCGGTGCCGTCGATACTCCACTTCACGATGCTCCAGATGGCAAAGCCCAAACCGATACCCAAGTATACCAGTCCCTGGTTGAGGGTCACCAGCTTGTCGGGACGCACCTGCCGCGACCGGGGCGACTCGAAAAATCCGTCGGGCAACTCACGTCCGGCCTCGATGGCCTTCTCGATAACCTCATAATGGGCCTTCTGCTTCTTGTTGCGGTAGTAGATATAGAAGAAGACTATCAAAAAGACAAAAAGAAAAGGTACGGTTATACCCAACACGGGAATTATTGCACCAAGAATATCCTCGGCATCGGGCTCGTAGATCGACAGGGCCTGTTGTCGTTCCAACTCAATCTCGGCCATACGCACCTTGTAGGCTTCGGTCTCGGTCATACCGCCGAGGGTATCGTTTTCGGTCGTCGCCGCAGCCACAGCTGCTGCCGGTTTTACAGTCGGTTTTACACGGCCGGTCTGGGCCATTGCGGTTGCGCCCGTCCACAACACGAGTGAAAGGAGCGCTGTCATCACAAATCGTTTCATCTTGTTATCGGTTTTTAATTCATGTATCGTTTTTCTGTTCATCTCTCTTTCCGGAAATTCAATCGTTAGACGCAACCCCACCCTCCGCAGGTTGCAACCTCCCCCCGATTTTTTCAAAAAAATTTCTCAACAGGGCATTGAGGTGTAACAAAAGGCTCAACAAATTTACTCAGAATCCAAGAAAAAGGGTTCACAAGCAACCAATGCCCGCAAAAAAGCGGTAATTTTGCACCGCGAAACAATTAACGAAGTTATGAAACCCAAAGAGATTAATAAAGTCGAGATTCGTAATCTGCAACGCGAAGACTACGACCAGCTGGCCAGCTCGTTCACCCGGGTATATGCCGACGGCAGCGACGTGTTCTGGACCCCCGAACAGATAGACAAACTGATACGCATCTTCCCCGAGGGGCAGATTGTGACCGTGGTCGACGGCAAAATCGTGGGGTGCGCCCTCTCGATTATCGTCAACTACAACGATGTGAAAAACGACCACACCTATGCTCAGGTGACCGGCAACGAGACCTTCAACACCCACACCCGCAAGGGAAATATCCTCTATGGCATCGAGGTCTTCGTGCACCCCGACTACCGCGGCCTGCGATTGGCCCGCCGTATGTATGAATACCGCAAGGAGCTGTGCGAAAAGCTCAACCTCAAAGCCATCATGTTTGGCGGCCGGTTGCCCAACTACCACAAATATGCCGACCACATGCGCCCCAAAGAGTACATCGACAAGGTGCGCAAGCGCGAGATATTCGACCCGGTGCTGCTCTTCCAGCTCTCCAACGACTTCCACGTGCGCAAGGTGATGCGCAACTACCTGCCCAACGACGAGGAGTCGAAACACTTCGCCTGCCTGCTCCAATGGGACAACATCTACTATCAGGAGCCTACCGAGGAGTATATCTCGCCCAAGACGACCGTGCGGGTGGGTCTCGTACAGTGGCAGATGCGCAGCTACAAGACGCTCGACGACCTGTTTGAGCAGGTCGAGTTCTTCGTCGACTCGGTGAGCAGCTACCAGAGCGACTTCGTACTCTTCCCCGAATACTTCAACGCCCCCCTCATGGCCCGCTTCAACGACGAGAGCGAGTCGGAGGCTATCCGCGGTCTGGCCCAATATACCGACGAGATTCGCGAGCGGTTCATCAACCTGGCCATTCGCTACAACATCAACATCATCACCGGCAGCATGCCCCTCATCAAGGAAGACGGACTGCTCTACAACATCGGCTACCTATGCCGCCGCGACGGCACCTACGAGATGTACGAGAAGCTACACGTCACCCCCGACGAGATGAAGTGCTGGGGTTTGAACGGCGGCAAAGCCATTCGCACCTTCGAGACCGACTGTGCCAAGATAGGCGTGCTCATCTGCTACGACGTCGAGTTCCCCGAACTGTCGCGCATCATGGCCGGCGAGGGCATGCAGATACTCTTTGTCCCCTTCCTCACCGACACCCAAAACGCCTATTCGCGTGTGCGCGTCTGTGCCCAGGCACGCGCCATCGAAAACGAATGTTTCGTGGTCATTGCCGGTAGTGTAGGTAACCTGCCCAAGGTACACAACATGGATATACAATATGCCCAGTCGGGCGTATTCACCCCCTGCGACTTTGCCTTCCCCACCGACGGGCGCCGGGCCGAGGCTACACCCAATACCGAGATGATTCTCATCTCAGACGTCGACCTCGACCTCCTCAACGAGCTCCATACCTACGGCAGTGTGCGCAATCTTAAAGATCGCCGCAACGACCTCTATGAGGTGAAAATGAAGAAATAGACCCGACCATAAACCGGGTTGAAGAATCTCAAAATTTATTGAAGAGCAATCTCATTCATAAAAAAGAATCTTGACAAACGGTCAAAAGTCGTTTATCAAGATTCTTTTTTTATACAACAGATATATTCGATACTATTCTCTCACATACACCATATAATCGCCATCATACGATAGATACAGTTTATTCTCCCGTATCACATACTCGATAGCAGCATCCCCGCTATACTCCATTGTCATAAAAATCGTGGTTTCGGTTGCACTCCATGTAAAACGGTCTTCCGCAACCACGTGACCCGGCACTCCATAATTTTCAATCCATTGGGTGCCGGTTCCGTCTTTCCGAAACTCGGCATGGAAAATCTCTCCATGCGAATCGGTATCTTCTACCCAGCGGCCTATTAATTGATGCTCATAATCATTCATTGCTTCATCATCGGAACAGGAAAAAAATAAAAACACCGGCAACAGAATAGCCAGTACAGACATCATTTTTCTCATAACTACATTTTTTATTGTGACTATATTTAACTATCTTAACTGAACGTTCATAAAATCATAACAAATGTAAAAACACTAATCCGGGATATCAATATCTCATATAAAATTATAAAATTATAATTTACAAGGAGACAGAAAAAAGATGAATAAAAAAAAGCCCACTTGCTTACTGCAAACGGGCTCCTCTCGATGAGCGGCAAACGAGGCTCGAACTCGCGACCCTCAGCTTGGGAAGCTGATGCTCTACCAACTGAGCTACTACCGCATCTGTTTCTGTGGGGACAAATGTAGCTGTTTTTTTTCGACTTTACAAATTATTGCCGTACTTTTACCCATAAATTGAGAAAAGAACGATGGTAAAAATAGGTTTGTTATCCGACACCCACGCCTGGTGGGACGACCGTTACGCGAAATATTTTGCCGAGTGCGACGAGATTTGGCACGCGGGTGACATCGGCTCGGTCGAGCTGGCCGACCGGTTCGAGGCATTGAAACCCTTCCGGGCTGTCTATGGCAATATCGACGGCCACGAACTGCGCCTGCGCTACCCACAGCACCAACGGTTTACCATCGAAGGGGTCGACGTGTGGATTACGCACATCGGCGGATACCCCGGCAAATATGCCCGCGAGGTGATACCGCAAATCTACATACACCCGCCCAAGCTCTTCATCTCGGGCCACTCGCACATCTTGAAAGTGCTCTATGACAAAACCTTGAAATGCCTGCACATCAACCCCGGCGCCGCCGGACTGTACGGATTCCACAAGAAACGCACGCTGGTGCGATTCGTCATCGACCGGGGCGAAATCAAGGACCTCGAAGTCATCGAACTGGCCGACCGCCGACAAGGGGGATAACTCTGCCCCTGGCCACCATTGCCAACCAGAATCATATCCAATAAGTTTGAAATAAATAATAGGAGGGGTTATATATTCAACTCCTGACGGACGGTTTCGATAAACTCCCAGAAGACCGAGGCGAAGGGCTCGATAATCGAGCGTTTGGGCTCCTCGGCAGGAATGAGTGCGCGCAGACCTCCCTTAAAACAGCGTATGTCGATGCGGGTTCCCATCTCGATGGGTTCGCCGTCGAGGTGCATGGCTCCTGGTTTCTCACGCTTGATGGTGAGCGACTCGGTGGTGAAGCTCTTGATATTGGCATCTTGGTCGATGTGCTTGGTGAAAAGCAGCAGGGCCAGTCCCGCCGTGTCGAAGGGGGTAAAGGGCATGAGCACCGTGACATCGATTTTGCCGTCCTGCATACTGGCATGAGGGGCGATATAGGCGTTGTTGCCATATTGCGAGGCATTACCGCAGGCTATGAGAAAGGCTTTCTCGGTAACGGTGCCGTCGGGCATCTCGATCCGATAGGTCTCCGACTTGTATTTGAGGTACTCGGTGAGTGCCTTGGCCACGTAGGCCAGTTTTCCCCGCCGTTTCCCCTCGGCAAATTTAAGGCTAACCAGCGCATCGAACCCTACTCCGCAGGTGCAGAAGAAGGGACGGCCGTTGGCCGTGCAGTAGTCGAGGTCGGCTACCACGCCGTCGTTGACAATATCGAGGGCCTTGCGCACGTCCATCGAGATGCCCAGGTGGCGGGCCAGTCCGTTGCCCGACCCCACCGGTACGATGGCCAAGGTGGTGGAGGTATTGATCAGCTCACGGGCTATCTCGTTGCAAGTGCCGTCGCCCCCGACCGAGAGCACCACGTCGACGCCGTCGGCCACAGCCTGACGAGTCATCTCGGCGGCATGACCGGCATACTGCGTGAAACGACACTCTACACTGTATTTCGACGAGTCTATCACCTCGTCAATCAAGGCGGGTATCTCCTCTTTATCTTTGGTTCCCGAGATGGGATTTATGATAGCTAAGATTTTTCTCGGTGCAGGCATAGCATCTTTTTAATTTCGAAAATATCGGCAAATCGCTCTTGTATAGTCTCTTGCATCGAAGCCGATGCGGCCGTCTCAACCTACTCGACTCGACGGCAATTTGCCGCAGTGGGGACAAAGATAATAAATATTCCCAATTTCTCAGCTCTCCCACCGACTTCTGTATACCCCAAGCCGTTAAATAGCGTTTATCTTGTAGCCGGTTTTTGAAACATCTTACTACCTTTGCTGTTGTTATATCGCTGAACGCTTAACCAAGAACGCTATCCTATGAATGTTTTTCAAAATCCGCTCGTCCGCATCATTGCCTCCATTGCAGTGGGGTTGCTCCTGCTGTTATACCCCAACGCCGCTCTCCCCACCATATTGCTGATTATCGGTATCCTCGTGGGGGTACCCAGTCTCTACACCATTCTGGCCTATCTGCTGAGCGGGGCATCGAAACGCAACGAACCGTTCCCCGTACTCTCGGCCATACTGTTGCTGTTCGGGTGCTCGCTCATCTTGGTACCCAGTTGGTACATTGGTGTAACAATTTATGTATTGGGGGGTGCACTCGTCTTGATAGGGGTCTACCAGCTGCTCTATCTGCTCACGCTGAAAAAGACCATCAAACGCAAAGCCGGGTGGGTATCCTACCTGCTGCCGGTCATTATCCTGCTCATCGGCATCGAGATTCTGGTCAATCCCTTCTCGGCTACCGAGCGGATTATCGTAGCCACCTTCGGGGCGGCCACATTGCTCTATGGCATCACCGACCTCCTGTATTACATTCGCCTCAGATAAGGCTCGACACTTAGAAATCGATGGATAGCCGCAGGTTGATTTGCCGGCGGGTGAGGTAGTTGGGCACGGCATATTGCGCGTTGGAAATGTCGGTCACCCAATAGTAGGAGTTCACGTTGCTGATGTCGAAGAGGTTAAAGACGTCGATACCAATCCACACGCTTTTCAGATTGCGGAAGATTCCCTTTTGCAGCAGTTTGTCCTCGCCCCCGACGAGCAGACGCGAGGCTCCGATGTCGATACGCTTGTAGGCCGGCGCCCTGAAATAGCCGGCCTGACGCCCTTTACGGGGCGACCCCACCGGCAGGCCATCGGCCAAGATGGCCCGCAGGCTGAATTTGTATTTGGGGAATCGGGGCACGTAATCCTGGAAGTAAAGTCCCACACTGTATCGCTGGTCGGTGGGCCGGGGCAGTTTCACCCCGCCAATCTCCTCCTGGGTCTTCATCAGCGAAAAGGTGAGCCACGAGTCGACCCCCGGCACAAACTGTCCGAAGAGTTTCAGGTCGATACCGGCGGCATAGCCCTTGGCCTCGTTCTGGCCGCTGTACCACACCCGCAAGTTATCGATTTCGTAGGGAATGAGATTGTCGAGTTTCTTGTAATAAAGTTCGGCCGTGAACTTGAACGGACGGTCCAGTGCCCGAAACGAATAGTCGCCCCCGAGCACGATGTGAATCGAGCGTTGCGACTTGACATTCCGGTTCAGCTGCACCACGTAGTTGTTGGAGGCATCGCACACCGTGTCGCGCAACTCCTTGTAAAAGGGGGCCTGATAATAGAGTCCACCGGCCAGGCGGGTGGTTATCTGCTCGTTGGCCGCCGGGATAAAGGTGACCGAAGCCCGGGGGCTCACCAACGTCTCTTTGTTGAATCCCCAATAAGAGGCGCGTAACCCGCCCGTAAAGATGAAGCGCCCCCACAACGTGCGCAGGCGATAGGTATCTTGCAAATAGGCCGAGAGGCGGTGGCTATCCATGTCCTGCCGGGAGAAGAGGTTGTAGATCATCTCGACCGACTGCCCGGTATGGGGCAGCGAATAGCCGGCCGAGTCGCGCATCTCCCACTCACGCACGCGATCGTAAATCTGCTCATACTGGTGGGTAAAACCCCATTTCAATTCGTTCTGTCCCAGCTTGGTAGCTCCCTTGATCGAGGTGGCAATCACCGAGGCCTTCAACCGGTTGCGGGCATGCTCGTGATAGGTACCCACCCCCAGTGCCCCGGTATTTTCGGTGCCCTCGCCGTCGCCCGTATCGGCCAACTCGTCGAGCCAATACTGCCCCGAAATGTCGTAGGTCACCAGCTCGTTGGTGACAAAAGCCGAAGTCATGAGCGCCCACTGCGTGTATTTGTCGGGGAAGAAATTCAGCGACAGAGCCCCGAAATAGGTCTCGAACTTGTCGCGCTCGCCACCGTCGAAATAGACCTTGAACTGCTTGGCATTCGTAGCCGTACCGAACGAAGTGTTGCGCTCGTGGGGAGTGAACTTGTAGTCGTTGATGGCAATATTGCCCAGGAACGAAGCCTCCCACTTGGGGGCGAACTTATAGGTCAGGTAGGTTTGATAATCGAAGAACGACGGCTCATACTCGCCTTTGGTATCGAGCGAACTCAACAGTGTGGAGTTGGTCTTGTAGCGAATGCCATGCAGCTGCGAAAACTTCTTGGTACTCTGTCCAATCGATGCGGTAGCCCCCAGGAAACTGGCCGAGACCGACCCCTCGAAGGCCTGGGGGTGCTTATAGATGATGTCGAGAACCGACGACATCTTGTCGCCATATTCGGCCGAGAAGCCGCCCGACGAGAAGCCTACGGCTCCCACCATATCGGGGTTGATGATACTCAACCCCTCCTGTTGTCCCGACCGCACCGTGAGCGGACGATACACCTCGATACCGTTGATGTAGACGATATTCTCGTCGAAGTTACCACCCCGCACCGAGTATTGCGAACTCAGCTCGTTGCTCGAATTGACCCCGGCAAAGGTGGTGAGCATCGCTTCGATACTCCCGCCCGAGGCATCGGGCATCAGTTTCAGATCCTTGGTATCGATAGTTTGCAACGTGCTGGTCTGCCGACGGTGAGTCGCCACCACCACCTCGTTCAACATCTTCGAGTTCTTGTTCAGCCGCACCGACAGCGAAACGTCTTTGGTGAGGTTGAGCAACTGCCGTTGCTCCTCGCGATAACCCAGGCACGAATAGATGACCACAATCGAGTCGCCCGCCGGAATGGAGAGCTGGTACTCGCCCTTCAAGTCGGTCATCGTGCCCATGGTCGTTCCCGCCACGCGCACCGTAGCCAGTTCGATAGGCTGGTTGTCGCTGTCGTAGACCCGACCCGTGAGTTTCACACGCCCCTGCGCCGCCAGTTCGAGCACCGCACCTATCGTGATCAAAAGGAGTAATATCTTGTATCTCATCGGGATTCTATACACATCGTGCCCCGTTTGTCGAGAGGCACATTTAATAAACGTAAAAAAGCCCCGTTCAGTATGCGGCCCGCCGAAAAGTAGTGAAAAAAGTTTCCCCATATTCCCCGCAGTAGCATCAGGTTTTGTATCTTTGCTACTGGAAGAGCCGCGCATCATGACCGAGACCGTTGGCGTCACAGTCCGACCGTAGGTTACCCAAATGCGGCGTCCACTCAAAAAACATACATTAAAACCATTACCCTTATGAACAATCTGCACAATTTGTTGATACACCGGCGAAGCATTCGCAAATATACCGACCAACCGTTGTCGCCCGATTCGGTCAAGTTGATTCTCGAAGCGGGGCTGCTCGCCCCCTCGTCGAAACGCTGCACCCCCTGGGAGTTTATCGCCGTCGAGGACAAAGAGGTACTCGCCCGCCTGGCGGCCTGCAAAACCGCGGGAGCCAAACCGATTGAAGGTGCCGCACTAGCCATCGTCGTGACGGCCGACATGACGCTCACCGATACGTGGGTCGAGGACGCCTCGATTGCCGCCATACTCATGCAACTGCAAGCGGCCGACCTGGGACTGGGCAGCTGCTGGATTCAAGTGCGCAACCGATTCGGGGCCAACGACGAACCGGCCGAGGATATCGTGCGCGAGATTCTGGGGATTCCCGAGACGATGGGCGTCCTCTGCATTCTCTCCATCGGTCACAAGGACGAGGAGCGCAAACCCTTCAACGAGGAGAAGATGATGTGGGAAAAGGTTCATATAGGCAAATGGGAATGAGCAGCGAGAAGATGAAAATTATCCTCATCGGCGCCGGGAATCTGGCCACACGGCTGGCGCTAGCCTTACAGGCGAAAGGGCTCGCCCCCGAGTGGGTGTACAGCCGCACCGAGGAGTCGTCCCGGCGATTGAGCGAACAGTTGCCTCACAGCCACTACACCACCCGCCTCGACAGCCTGCCTACCGACGGCGACCTCTACATCTTTGCCGTAAAGGATTCGGTACTGCCTCAACTGCTATCTGCCATGCCGGCCAATGCCGGACTGTGGGTACACACGGCCGGCAGCGTAGACCGCGAGGTGTTCCGTCCCTATACGAATCGCTACGGTGTCTTCTACCCCATGCAGACATTCAGCAAGGAGCGGGCCGTCGACTTCGATGACATTCCCTTTTTCATCGAGGCCAACAGCGAGGCCGATACCGCCCGGCTGCACGACCTGGCCGCCCGCCTCTCGGGCAAGGTCTACCGGGCCGACTCGGAGCAACGCAAATACCTGCATCTGGCAGCGGTCTTTGCCTGCAACTTCACCAATCACCTCTACGCACTGTGCGACCGCATCTTGCAGGAGCACAATCTGCCGTTCGAGGCGATGTTGCCTCTCATTCGCGAAACGGCTGCCAAGGTAGCCGACATGTCTCCCTTCGATGCCCAGACGGGTCCGGCTATCCGGTACGACCAGAACATCATCGCCAAGCAGGAGGCACTGCTCACCGACCCCACGATGCGCGAGATTTACACCCTCCTGAGCCGCAGCATTCACGAAACCCATAACCCCGATAAACCGAAAGAATCATGAGCCGAACCGATTTCGACCTAACGAAAATAAAAGCCTTTGCCTTCGACGTGGACGGCGTGCTGTCGTCCGACTCCATACCTCTGCACCCCTCGGGCGAACCCATGCGGGTCATCAACATCAAAGACGGATATGCCTTGCAACTGGCCGCCAAACTGGGCTATCCCGTGGCCATCATCACCGGCGGCCGCACCGAAGCGGTGCGCAAACGCTTCGAGGGGCTGGGGCTGTCGCACGTCTATCTGGGAGCGGCCGTGAAAATCAAAGTCTTCGAACAGTGGATTGCCGAGTGCGGACTGCAAGCCGACGAGGTGATGTATATGGGCGACGACATTCCCGACTATGAGGTGATGCGGGTGGTCGGACTGCCCGCCTGTCCGGCCGATGCCGCCCCCGAAATCAAGCAGATAGCCCGCTACATCTCGCCCTTCTGCGGCGGAATGGGTTGCGGCCGCGACATCATCGAACAGGTGCTGCGCGCCCAGGGCAAATGGATGGCCGACCAAAAGGCGTTCGGCTGGTAACCACACTTAACACGAAATGAATATGTTATCGCATCTCCAAAAATACGAAATCCTCCTGGCGAGCAATTCGCCCCGTCGCCGCGAACTCCTGGCCGGACTCGACATCGAATACCGCGTAACGGCTCTGCCCGAGGTCGACGAGTCGTACCCCCCGACCCTCTCGGGCGAAGAGATTCCCCTCTATATCTCGCAGGAGAAGGCCTCCGCCTATCGCAGCCAGATGAAAGAGAACACGCTGCTCATCACAGCCGATACCATCGTCTGGCTCGACGGCCGGGTCTATGGCAAGCCGCACGATCTGGCCGATGCCAAAGCCATGTTGCGGGCCCTCTCGGGCAAGACGCACACCGTCATCACCGGGGTCACCCTCACCTCGATGCAGAAGCAAATCTCCTTCGCCGTCTCGACCGAGGTCTCGTTTGCTCCACTCGACGACGACGAAATCGACTACTACGTTGACCGCTACCGCCCGCTCGACAAGGCCGGAGCCTATGGCGTGCAGGAGTGGATCGGCTACATCGGGGTGACCGGACTGCAAGGCAGCTACTACAATGTGATGGGGCTGCCTATCCAACGGCTCTATACCGAGTTGAAGAAATTCTAATGGAATGGCCTAACGGCCGACAAACGAGAATACCGGCAAGCCACACTCTTCTGACCCTTGCATCACGATACGGGGGTGACTCCCCGTGTCATACCGCGCCTCAACGAGACGTTTCTGTCATTCCGCACTTGATGCGGAATCCAGAAATACCGGCATCTACATCATTTCAGTCTTGCCTGTAACCCAGAGAATACACGCAAGATTCTCCGCAAACGTGAATACCCACAAGAGACTGGCCCCGCATCACGATACGGGGGTGACTCCCCGTGTCATACCGCGCCTCAACGAGACGTTTCTGTCATTCCGCACTTGATGCGGAATCCAGGAAGACAGTCTTTACTATTACAAGTCGTGGAAAATCTATATAAACATCTAAAAATAAACAGATTATATCTATTTAAAGATTTCACATAGGCACAAAAAAAATTGATTGTCTCGCGACAACCAATCTTTGTTAACCTTAATCTTAATCTAATACTATGAAAAACACTGTGCAAATATAGTACGTTTTCTGCTATAAAACATAATTTCCAAACATATTTCGTATCGTTTTAATATTATTTAAATCTTGGTTATCGTTTACGGAGAAAGGCTGACACTCCTCTACGCACACGACACAGAGAGGCAAAAAGGGCCGAGTTGCACGATGCAGCGATATATCGTATCTTTGCCCCCATGAAAGAAATCAGTACACTTATCGAAAAGGCATGCCGCAACCTGAATATCGATTCACTCAACGGCATGCAGAAACAGATGCTCGAGACGGCTCAGCGCCCCCACGACATCATCTTGCTCTCGCCTACCGGGACGGGAAAAACATTGGCCTTCCTGCTGCCAGTCCTGCAACGCATCGATCCTCGGGCTGCCGGGGTACAGGCACTCGTGCTGGTTCCCTCGCGGGAACTGGCCCTGCAAATCGAGAGCGTGTTGCGCAAGATTGCCGCCGGCATCAAAATCGTGTGCTGCTACGGCGGTCACTCGGTGCGTGAGGAGAGCAAGTCGCTGGCCGTGGCTCCGGCCCTCATCGTGGGAACTCCGGGGCGTATTGCCGACCACCTGCGCCGAGGCCGTCTGTCGCTCGACACCCTCGACACGCTGGTACTCGACGAGTTTGACAAATGCCTCGCACTGGGCTTTCATGACGAGATGAAAGAGATTATCGCCCCGTTGAAAGAGGTCAAGAAAAAGATTCTTACCTCGGCAACCGACAGCGAATCACTGCCCGCATTTACAGCCCTGCGCCGCCCGGTGAAACTCGATTTTCTGGGTTCGAAACGTAGCGAGGAGAACATAAACGAGCGGTTGTCGCTCTACCGTATAGATTCACCCGAAAAGGACAAACTCGACACGCTGCTCGTCTTGCTGCGCAACCTCAAACCGGCTCTCACCCTCATCTTCTGCAACCAGCGCGAGAGCGTGGACCGGGTGCAGCAATTTCTCACCAACCAAGGTATCATTGCCGAGGCTTTCCATGGCGGCATGGAGCAGGCCGACCGCGAACGGGCGCTCTGCAAATTCCGCAATTGCAGCAGCTACATCTGCGTTTCGACCGACCTGGCGGCCCGCGGGCTCGACATACCCGAGGTAAAATACATCATTCACTACCACCTGCCAGTCGACCTCGAAAGCTTTACCCACCGCAACGGCCGCACGGCCCGCATGCATGCCGAGGGCGAAGCCTTTATGATTGTAGATCTCACCGAGCAACTGCCCGAATATGCCCGACAAGCCACCGCCTTCCGGCTCGACCCGACGAGCAATCTGCTACAAACGCCACCCATGGCTACCCTGCACTTTGCCGCCGGGAAAAAAGAGAAGATCAGCAAAGGGGACATCGTGGGATTCCTCACTCAAAAAGGGGGCCTGACGGCCGACGAAATAGGGTTCATCGAGGTCAAGGACCACTACTGCTACGCGGCCGTGGCACGCGACAAGGCACACGAAACGCTGCGCCGCCTCCGCGACGAAAAGATAAAAGGCAAGAAAGTTAAGATTTCGTTCAGCTACTGATTGGCTCCGCGCCTCTCTGTCACCCCCGCACTCGATGCGGATTTCGGTCGAATGCAAGCAAAAGGAAATGTATTTTGCAGGTATTTACCCCTGCCAGTATTCTTGGATACCGCGTCGTAGCGCGGTATGACGTACATGTCACCCCGCACCCCGATGCGGGGTCCAGTGATTTAGGAATAAGTCTTGCAGGTATTTCCTATAATTCTTTATTGATTCTCGCCCTCGACCATCTGCTCGAAAGCCTTCCACAGATTATCGTCAGGTACGGGAGCAGTCACGCTGATGAGCTGCTTCGACACGGGGTGGATAAACTCGACATGGCGGGCATGCAGCGAAATACCGCCGTCGGGATTAGAGCGCTCGGCACCGTACTTCAAATCGCCCTTGATCGGAGAACCGATCTTGGCCAACTGACAGCGAATCTGATGATGACGGCCCGTTTTCAAGTTGACTTCCAGCAACGTGTAGCGGTCGCTACGTGCCAACACCCGGTAATCGAGTACCGCCCGCTTCGCTCCCGGGCGCTCCCGGTCATAAGCCACCGACTTGTTGATCTTCTCGTTACGCACGAGATAGTGTACCAGTTCACCGCTCTCCTGCTCGGGGGCATGCTTGACGATAGCCCAATACTGTTTTTTCACCTCGCCGTTGCGGAACATGTCGTTCAGCCGGGTGAGCGCTTTGCTCGTCTTGGCAAAAACGACCAGTCCGCTCACGGGACGGTCGAGACGGTGAGTCACCCCCACGAAGACATTCCCCGGCTTGTCGTACTTCTCTTTCAGCCACGCCTTCACCATCTCGCTCAGCGGCGTGTCACCCGTCTTGTCGCCCTGCACAATCTCAGAGCAGGTCTTGTTGACGATAATCACGTGATTGTCTTCGTAGAGCACCTCCATAATTCGTTGAGTTTAATCGCTGCAAAGATACGACATCTCGTCGGCTCGTACAACCTTTTGGTATTAACCGCGTGCGATAAAACAAACCCCGGCCACAATCAAAACAATTCCTATTACCTTGGGGTAACTCAGCGGTTCATTCAGCAAGAAATAGCCAATCAACAACGTGATAACATACCCCAGACTCACCATCGGATAGGCCTTACTCAACTCCATTCGCGACAGCACATAAAGCCAAAAGAGCATACTCACGCCATAGCACAGAATGCCACTCCACAGGTAGTAATTGTGAAAAAGGAGTCGAAGCATCTCACCCACAGAACCTTTCAAGGCCCAATTGGTCATACCCATCTTCAAGAAATATTGGGCCACGGCTCCCAACAAAATACTGATAAAAGCCAACAGATAAATCATACTTACATCTTTTTACACCAGATAGCCCGATCGGCCAAATCCAACATATACCGGTCGCCCCGACTATCACCATAGGCATACAGATAATAGTCCTCCCGCCGAGGCTCCTCGGCCAGGAATCGGTTTACCTTCTCTTGTCCGTAACAATTTCGGGAAGAGAATCGCCCGGTCAACCGACCTCGATCATCAACCTCCACCTCGGTCGCAATTACATGAGTCACCCCCGCCTTTCGAGCCCAGGGTAAAATCCACTCTTTCACGCTGGCACTGACAATATATACGTCATCGACATGCTGCACATGTTGCAACAGTTTCTCAAAAACCGGACGCTTGATCATTTGGTCTACGGAGCCGGCAAAACGCTCCCCCCACCGGCAAAACTCGTCGTATGGCATCTGCCTGAAAAAGCGAGAGAAAAACTTCTGCTTTACTTTCCAGTTGGGATACACTCCCAACTTGTAGGCGACCAACAAAGGAGCATACCTCAATAGGCCTCCGTAAAGAGCAGGCGCGCCCTTTACAAATTTAATAAATTCCAATAAGGTATCTTTGCGAGTAATCGTCCCATCGAAATCAAACGTCGCCACAATTCTCTTCGCCATATCAGAAATAAATTATTATCAAGAATGACAATATCCAGGCCACAATACACAACTGTATAAACCGGTCGTGCATCAAGACGCGGGTAGGACTACCGCTCTTTACATCGACAATCGTCAACTGCAAATAGCGAATCAACCCGGCCAGCACAAAGACAGAAGTCACATACAAATAAGGCGACCCCATACGGGAAACCACCTCCTCCGACACCGTGTACATGATATAACACACCATGATTATCGTTGCCAAAATGGTTATCACCTGATTCATGAACTCCAAGTTATACCGATTGACCTTCTTTCTCAACAATACGCCGGTCTCTTCGTATACCACGACATCGTCTCTTCGCTTGGCAAATGCCAGAAAGAGAGCCAGCAGAAAAGTCATGAGCACAATCCAATGCGATACCCATATACCGGTCACGACTCCTCCCAGGAGAACTCTTAACACAAAACCGACGGCAATAATGAAAACATCGACAAGGACAAAATTTTTGAGCTTGATACAATAGGCTATATTCATCACATAGTAAAACAACAATATTCCTAGGACCCGATACAGTACATCGCCTCGGAAATAGCAACCTGCCAACACTATGGATAAGACAACCATGGCAATCATCAAACCATAACCCGCACGTTTCGATACACGACCCGAAGCGATGGGGCGGAAACGCTTTTTGGCATGCTTCCGGTCCGCCTCAACATCCCATATATCATTGAAACAATAAATCGAACTTGCCACAAAACTGAATGAAAAAAAAGCAACTACCGTGGCCAAGAGATAGTCTATATTCAAAATCTGTCCCGAAAAAAACAAGGGTAAAAAAACAAATCCGTTCTTTACCCATTGGTGGGGCCGTAACAAAAGGATTAGATCTTTCATAATTAGAATATTATCATTATCGACCTCAAAATATTAGATACAAATGTTCCTACAACGCCAAATACACTACGGCTCATTGCTTCATCTATATGAAATCCTACAGGGGTCATAGTTATAACTAAAACCAACAAAGCCATAAGACCTTTTGTAGGAGGGAGGAGAATATCTATTTTCTGATCTATCTTAGTAATGCTTCGCAAAAAATACTGCGGAAAGATGTACTTTAACAACTCACGAGGAATCAATAAAAAGAAAATAAATGAAGAAGATAACCAGTACAAAACTACTCTTCCCGTATCACAACTTAATACTGTAAACATCGGAATGAGCATAATAAATTGAAATATCAGGATAGAAGCCAACAAAGGTTTATCATTATCCTGTAATTGAGAATGAGGAGTCCTAAACACAAATAATATTCGTGAGGCCAAATAATAAACAAAGAACAATGTTATAGGTCTAATAATTAAACCTATAAATCCAAAGCTAGACTCAACAAAATTTACTCGGAAATGGAATTTCATAGTTGGTAAAGTTTCCCAACTAAGAGATTTGAGAATCCCTCCATTTTGCACCAGATCAGAGAATAAAGGACTCCATGAATTTGAAATACTCATTACTATTTGATTATTTCCTTTATAATAGCAAACTATAAGGAACAACAATACCAATAAAGTAGAGAATAAAATCCGAACTCCTATCTTCACATCTAGATTTTTATCTCTCAAGAACAAAAGTATTACAAATGGTGTTCCAAAAAAGAAAAAGGCTTCGTGAGTAAAAATAAGAACAATCTCCAATAGAATTACAAAAAGTAATTTTAGATAGATCTTTTTCAAATGAATATAACCATATATAATCGCTGCAAGAATCAAAATCATCAGGTAATCTTTACGAATAATCCAACCATTCGCCAAGAAAAAGCCCAAAGGTAATATCCACCAATTATAACGTTTCTTCAAAAATTGATATCCAAAGAAAATAACAACTCCCGAAAAACAGATAATAGATATCGACTGTATAATCAATATGGGATCCATGGAATATGATTGCCAAAGCCAATACAAGATCTCACCCAATAATCCCCGGCGCGCAAAACCACCTTGATAATTGACAAGGAATTCTGATATAAGACCAATATCCGTCATCTCTTTCATAGTATCCCAATACAGATTCCTGCACGCCAACAGTGTATAGAACAACATCAAGAAATTAAATGCGTTTGTGAATGAAAAATGCAAAGTCCTTTTTTTCATCATATTCCTAACTTATTATTAATTTCAGCTACATTTTATCTATTCAATTCATGGATAAACACAAACCATTATATCAAAAGCCCCAATCACTTTTTAATAACCCAATTTCAATAAAAAAATCTTTCGCTTTATATCCATTAAAATCTGCGCAAAAATACAAAATTAAACTAATACATCGCTGAAATAAATTAAATTTTAAATACGAAAAGCCACAAGGAATTTCGTAGAAATTGTTAATTGTAAAACAAAAACATCGACCACTTCATAATTAAGATGATTAGGTCTCTTACGACTAAACCTACAATATTAAGAAATCTATATTCATAAGAACGGTAGCAAAATAAATTTTATTTTTGCACTGTTTTTTTGCAACTGAACGCGGTACTTTTACGTCTCTATAAGAAAACAACGATACCCAATGAAACAGATCCTATCGGTCGCTTTGCTTGCGGTGGCTCTCTCGCCCTTGTACACTCACGGTGCCACACCTAATCTTCCGAACGACTCTGTCGCCGTAATCTATGCCGACACGACCAAGCTGAATGTCGATTCCATCGAGAGCTCGCTCAAACAGGTCGATCTCAACGAGGTGACTGTCGAAGCCTCGTCGTGGGTGCAGAAGGCCGACCGCAACCTGCTATACCCCAACGCCCAACAGATAGAACAATCGCGCAACGGCTTGCAGTTGCTGCAAAAGCTGCAAATTCCCGGCGTAATCATCAATCCTACCGATAACAGCATTGCCCTGGCCGACCAGAGCGAGGTGAGCCTGCGTATCAACGGCCGTCCTGCCGACAACAAGGAGATTCAGGCCCTTTCACCCGAGCAGATTGTGCGTATCGAGTACATCGACAACCCGGGTGTACGCTACGGCGAGGTGGGTGCCGTGCTCGACTTTATCGTCAAAAACCCCACCTCGGGCGGCAGCTTCATGGGCGACATCACCCAAAGTGTCAACCGGGGATTCGGCGAATACTGGCTGGGAGCCAAAGTCAACAGTGGCAAGTCGGAGTTCTCCTACTCGGGCTGGTTCTCTCCCCGCTGGAACTTGAAGATGCTGCGCGACAATACCGAGCACTACGAATTGCCCGACGGTACCCGCTATACTCGCACCGAAGAGAGTCTCGACAGAAGCAAATTTGAACAGAGGAATAACGGTCATTCACTCAGCTACAATTATCTCGACTCCCAAAAGCAGATGTTCAACGCTTCGCTCAAATTCTATTACACCCAGAACGAGAATCTCTTCCGCGGTATCCTCACCGACCACTCACCTGGCGGCACGACCAGCCTCATGTTCGACGACTCGAAGAATCGCAGTCTCAATCCTTCGCTCAATCTCTACTACCAATACAATCTCGACGAAGACCAGCTACTTATGGCCAACGTCGTGGCCAGCTACGAGCAGCCCAACAGCCACCGCATCTATACCGAGGACGAACTATTATATACCGACAACAGCTTCACGACCGGCTCGTCGCTCGTCGGCATCGACAACCTCATCAAGAGCCGCACCTACTCGATACTGGGCGAGGTCGACTATGAAAAGCGGTGGAAAAACAGCCGTGTGACGGCCGGTATCCGCCACACCCAGTCGTGGATTACCAACAACTACGTGGAGCAAGACATCTACGACCGCATGAACCAGGGCAACAGCTATCTGTTCGGCGAATACTGGATGCGGCTGGGCCCGCATTTCGATTTCTCGGCGGGTGTCGGTTACAGCCTCTACTCCTATGTGCCGCGCGACCGGGAGTCGCACCTCTACTCCATCTGGCGGCCTCGTCTCTCGGCCCGATATACCATCGACGACTACTCGTCGCTGCGATTCAACTTCGTGCGCATGGGCAGCGTTGTCAGTCTCGATATGCTCAGCCCCGTGGTGCAGGACGTCGACGGCATACAGCAATCGACCGGCAACCCCGACGTCAAGCCCTATGCCACCTACAAATACGAATTGCAATACCAGTACAACCGCGGTATCTTCTATGGCAAACTGGGCGCCCGTTATACCCATGCTCCCGGTGCCATCATGCCCGAGAAGGTGTGGGTAAGCGATAAAATCCTCACCCGATACAACAACCAGAAGAATGCCGAGGAGTTACGCTTCTACCTCGATACCCGGATAACGGCCATTCCCGACTGGCTCACCCTCAGCGCCGGCCCTGCCTGGCACCGCTACTGGATGCGGGGCAACAACTACACCCACGTCTACAACAATTTCTACTGCTACGCCACCTTCGAGTTGTCGCACTGGGGATTCTCGCTCGAAGGCATGCTCCAAACCAATTTCAACCGGTTCTGGGGCGAGACACTCGATGGCGGAGAGAATGTACACACCCTCAAACTCTCCTATAACTACAAGGACTGGAACTTCGGGGTGATGGTACTCGACCCCTTCATCAATGACTACAAAGTGAAAAAAGAAAACTGGAACCGCTACGCCGGATACCACCAGGTGATAACGACAAACATGATTAAACAGATGGTGGCCGTCAGCGTGAGCTGGAACCTCAACTGGGGCCGCCGATACGAGACCGACGAACAGCGCATCAACAACGTGATAGGCGGCGGTGGGGTCAATGCCGCTGGCAAATAAGCCCAATCCGCCCCGACCTGTACTGACATCGCGGCACCCGTAACGGACCGCTCCCGGCCAACCTCCCAAGAGAAACAGGAAGGGGCCGTATCGCATGCGATACAGCCCCTTCGCTCCTATACCGATAAGTGTCGGATATTACATGTTCATACCACCGCAGCAGTGGATAACCTGACCCGTTACATACGACGACAGGTCGGAAGCGAGGAACGTAGCCACGTTGGCCACATCTTCGGGCGTTCCGCCACGACGCAGCGGAATCTGTTTGGCCCATTCGGCTTTCACCTCGTCGGAGAGAGCAGCCGTCATGTCGGTAATGATGAAGCCCGGAGCAATGGCATTGGCACGTACACCGCGCGAACCCAACTCCTTGGCAATCGACTTGGCCAAACCAATCATACCAGCTTTCGAGGCCGAGTAGTTGCATTGACCGGCGTTGCCCGATACACCTACAACCGAAGCCATGTTGATGATGCTACCACCCTTCTGACGCATCATGATGGGCGTAACGGCGTGAATAAAGTTGAAGGCCGATTTCAGGTTCACGTTGATAACCATGTCCCATTGTTGCTCGGTCATACGCATCATCAAACCGTCGCGAGTGATACCGGCATTGTTTACCAGAATATCAATGCGACCGAAATCTTTCACAATCTCGGCAACCACGTTGTGAGCCTCCTCAAAGTTGGCGGCATTCGAGGCATACCCTTTGGCACGAACACCCAAAGCGGCAATCTCTTGTTCGGTAGCCTTTCCAATCTCGTCGATGGCGAGGTCGGTAAATGCGATATCAGCTCCTTCCGAAGCGAATTTCAGGGCAATAGCTTTTCCTATACCCCGTGCTGCACCCGTGATGACAGCAACTTTTCCTTCCAGTAATTTCATAATTTTCTTGTTTATTATGCAGGGCAACGAGTCGCCTCACCGCCCCCGGTTAATAATCTTATCGTTTTATGCCATACAAGATGAAATCCAGTATGTAATCCTTCAACCTCGACCGGTCGATGCCCCACTCGGCAAAGTTGTCGCGGATATAGGGCACATCGAGCCCCCGCAAGGCATAGTGCAACACCGAAGCCGTAGCCGTCACGTTGGGGATATGAAACACCCCCTGCTCCACCCCTTCGGTAAGGATACTCCGCAAGAGAGCCTCCTCCCTCACGTCGATGCTCCGCCGGGCCTTCTCCACCTTCAAGATGTCGCGAAAGAACTCGGCCCGCAGCGTGCCGTTGCGCACCACCGCCTCCTTGACCGCCTCCAACCGGGTGTTGATGTAGTTGAGCAACTTCTCCTCGGGAGGCAAATCGCGGTTGGCCAGTCCTTCGAGACGGGCATACAAGTGTTCCGACTCGGCCTCGACCACGGCCCAATAGATTTCGTTCTTGTTTTTGAAATAGGTGTAGATCGTACGACGACCTTTCCCCGAAGCCTCGGCAATATCGTTCATCGTCGTAGCCGCCACCCCTTTGCGGGCAAACAACTGGCGAGCCACATCGATAAGCAATTCTCGTGTACGAACCATAACCTGTCTCTTTCTTTACCTGCACATCGGTGCAAAACTTGTGCGAAATTACATATTTTTATCATTAAAAACCAAAGCAAACACTTCGTTTTTCTCACTTGCTCTCTTAACAGAAACTTTAACATTGCTAAATTACACTGATTATCAGTCTATTACTTATTAAACCAAGAAACAAACCAAAAAAAGTTCTTCAAATACTTGCATTTTCAATTATTCTCCGTACCTTTGCACTCACAAACACCGCGGGGTGGAGCAGTGGTAGCTCGTTGGGCTCATAACCCAAAGGTCGTCGGTTCGAGTCCGGCTCCCGCAACCAAGAGAAAGGGTCGCAAACAGCGACCCTTTTCTATTTCTATTCCCCCGGAATCTTTACGCAAACATTCTCCCTCCTCTTTTGGACCCCGCATCGAGTGCGGGGTGACACACCGAATCATTCCGCACCACGACGCGGCACTGCTGTCATTCCGCACGTGATGCGGAATCCAGAAAAGAACACCTGCGGCACTTGCCCTTTGCTATTCGAGACCGGCCTCCGCATCGAGTGCGGAGCGACACCTCATTATCTACGGCGAGAAAGTATAGATTAATACTATTAATCAACCCATTACATTCAACACAACCACAATTCCCGACAAAAATTTCATACACTAAGAAAAATAGATTATTTTTGTTTTTAATATCTATTTGCATCAACTATGAAAATGCCTAAAAATCGCGCCATCTACATAGGAGTGCTGGCCTTGGTATGGGCTTGTGCCTACTTCTATATTTTCAATGCGAAGATAGACATCAACGGCGACAACTGCCGCTACTACACCTTTGCCTCGGCCCTGGCTTCGGGACAGGGATATGCCGACATCTCAGCCCCGACGACCCACCCGACCAACGCTTTTCCGCCGGGTTATCCGTTGCTGATGACCCCGCTACGATTCTTCACCGACAGCGTTGTGGCGCAAAAGGTGCTTAACGGGCTCTTCCTGCTGGGGGGAGCACTGCTGCTGTTCTTCTTCATGATCAGACGCAAGATGCCCGACTCGCTGGCGCTGGTGGGAGCCTGTGCTGCCATACTGAGCGACCGGGTGCTACACTTCTCTACGATGATGATGAGCGAGATGTCATGCTTCTTTGTCTCGGCAGCGGCCATCTTCCTGCTCACGCAGATGAAGAAGGAGAAGCCCTTCTACAAGGACTGGGCCTTCTATGCCATGCTGGTGATGGTTGTGCTCTGCTACCACATACGCACCCAAGGCGTTGCCCTGTTTGCCGCGGTGGTACTCTTCTTCCTCTGTGCCAAAAAGTGGAAAGAGGCACTCGCTACGGTAGCGGGATTCATCGTAGGGTGCCTGCCGTGGATTTGGCGCAACAAGGCGCTGGGCATGGAACAGAGCCGATATTTCGAGTCGATAGCGCAGGTGAATCCGTGGCGCCCCGAAGATGGCTCGCTCGACCTGAGTGGCATCATCGAACGCTTTTTCGACACGCTGGGCATGTTGGTATCCAAGGCGTTGCCCAACTCGGTGATTCCCTATTTCCAAGTCAACTATGCCCCCGAGGTGCCGGCCGGATTCGGATTGTGGCTGGCAGCCCTCATACTGGTAGCCCTTATCATTCGAGGATTCTGGGCATTCGGTAAATACCGCTGGGTACTCATCGGCTACACCGTCTTTACCTTCGGACTTATCTCCATCTTCAGCACCCCCAGCGAGAACCGATATATCACGGCACTCATTCCCTTCCTGAACATGGGTCTGCTTGTGGGGCTCTACGAGGTCGTGGTGTGGGCCATGCGCCGGCTGAATATGAAACAGAAATTCTCGCCATGGATTCTGGCCCTGTTGCTGCTCACCAGCGTGAGCAACATCAAAGCGTTGCACACCATGAACAAGATGCCCTTCCCGCCGGCCTATCAAAACTTCTTCCAGATAGGAGCCGTATTGAAACAACATGTATCGCCCGAAACGGTGGTTGCTTCGCGTAAAGGCGAACTGCTCTACATGTTCTCGGGGACACGGGTCACCGGCTATGCCTTCTCGCTGGACGACCGGGCCGTGATCCAGAAAATGCTCGACGATGGCGTGGAGTATGTCATTCTCGACCAGCTTGGATACAGTTCGACCGTCCGCTACCTCTACCCGGCCATACAGAAGAACGACGACCTCTTCTTCGTCGCCTCCTATATACCCAACCCCGACACCTATCTGTTGAAATTCGACCGAGAGGCTGCCCGTAAAAAACTGTCACAAACCAACCCCTAACTCATGAGCGCTACCGACAAGAAACAGAAACAGGCGGTTATCGCCGGAGCCGGCCCTGCGGGACTTACCGGCGCGTATGAACTGCTCAAACATACCGACATTCACCCTGTCGTTTTTGAGGAATCGGGCGAAATCGGAGGCATCTCGCGCACCGTGCGCTACCACGGGAACCGCATGGACATCGGGGGGCACCGCTTCTTCTCCAAGAGTCAGCGGGTGACCGACTGGTGGGACGAGATCATGCCGCTGCAAGGGGCTCCCTCGCTCGACGACAAGCTGCTACACACGACCGACAAGACTTTTGCTGCCAACGGCCCCGACCCCGAACAGTGCGACCGCGTGATGCTGGTGCGCAACCGCATATCGCGCATCTTCTACCTGCACAAGTTTTTCGACTATCCCATCTCGCTCAAATGGCAGACCTTCGCCAACATGGGGCTGGTGCGCACCATCGAGGCCGGGTGCGGATACCTGTGGTCGGTCTTCTTCAAGAAGCCCGAAACCTCGCTCGAAAATTTCTACATCAACCGCTTCGGGAAACCGCTCTACCGCATGTTTTTCGAGGACTATACCGAGAAGGTGTGGGGCGTACACCCCTCGAAACTGGGGGCCGACTGGGGTGCCCAACGGGTGAAGGGGCTGTCGATCTTTGCCATTCTCAAAGACATGCTCAAAAAGAGTTTCTCCAAAAAGGAGAATATAAAAGAGGTGGAAACCTCGCTTATCGAACAATTTGTCTATCCCAAACTGGGGCCCGGGCAACTGTGGGAGACCGTGGCCGACGAGGTACGCCAACGGGGCGGCGAGGTGATTACCGAAACACCCGTGAAGGAGATTCACGTCGAGAACAACCGCGTGACGAGCGTCACCGTCGAGAATGCCCAAGGCGAACGCCGGGAGGTTCCCTGCGACTACCTGCTCTCGTCACTTCCTCTCAAAGACCTCGTGCAATCGATTCGGGGCATCGAGGTACCCGACGAGGTAAAACGCATTGCCGGCGACCTGCCCTACCGCGACTTCATCACCGTGGGGTTGCTCATGAAACGCCTCACCATCGACAATCAGACCCGCATCAAGACCTTTGCCAACCGCATACCCGACACCTGGATCTACATTCAGGAGCGCGACGTGCGCATCGGCCGCCTGCAAGTCTTCAACAACTGGTCGCCCTATCTGGTCAAGAACTACGAGAATACCGTGTGGATAGGACTCGAATACTTCTGCACCGAGGGTGACGCCTTTTGGCAGATGGACGACCGGGCGTTCATCGACATGGCGGTGGGCGAGTTGGCCAAAATCGGTATCATCGACCCCGCCGATGTACTCGACTCGGTACGCATCAAGGTCAAGAAGGCCTACCCCTCCTACTTCGGCAGCTACTATGAGCTCGACCGGGTGAAGGAGTTCCTCAACGGCATCGAAAACCTGTGGTGCATCGGCCGCAACGGGCAGCACCGCTACAACAACATGGACCACTCGATGATGACCGCCATGGTAGCCGTCGACCACATTGCCGCCGGCAACACCGACAAGAGCGCCGTGTGGTCGGTCAATACCGAAGAAGAATACCACGAAAGCAAATGATGAAACCGGGGCACCTCTTCAAACGCCTGTTCTATGGCACCACCGACCGACTGCTCGTGCAGTTCGTACGCTATTTCTTCGTGGGCGGCTTTGCCTTCGTCGTCGATTTCGGGCTGCTCTATATTCTCACCGAGTATGCCGGGTTGCACTACCTGCTCTCGGCCACCCTCTCGTTCATCTCGGGGCTGCTCGTCAACTACGTTATCAGTTGCATCTGGGTATTCAGCAACTCGAAATTCAAGAACCGACTGGTCGAGTTCCTCTTCTTTGCCTCCATCGGCGTGGTGGGACTCCTGCTCAACGACGCTCTCATCTGGCTCTTTACCGACTGCATCGGCACCCACTACATGTTCTCCAAGATAGTAGCCGCGGCCATCGTCTACCTGTGGAACTTCTTTGCCCGCAAATATCTGGTATTTCGGTAACACACGTCATTCCGCACGCTCACGTCATACCGCGCCTCAACGCGGTATCCAGGAATACCCGGGCAGGAGTATCCGCAACAGTTTACAACGTCCCTCACTGGACCCTGCATCGTTGTGTGGGGTGACATGCTACAACAGAAACGAGGGGCATCGCCCCTGCGGGCAACACCCCTCGTATAGAATCAAGGAAATACGTTTTTACTTGTTGATCAGGAACCACGCATCGGTAAATTGCGGGTAACGGGCTTGCAGGGCTTCGCGAGCCTGTACGGCAGCGGGACGGTTGTCGAACGAGCAGGCTACGACACGATACCAACCCTCGGCATTCTGAGCCAACACGGCGGGATAACCGTCGTTGCGCAGACGTTCGCAGAGGCTCTGTGCATTGAGACGTTGACGGAAACTACCCACGATTACGTTATACTCTTTGAGCAAGGCGTCGTTACCATCGACAGCATTGATGCGTTCGCTACGCTCTCTTACCGAGGTACTCGACGTCGTCGTGGTCGAGGGGGTGGTTACTACCTGTTGCTCGGCAACGGGTGCAGGAGCAGGCTCTTCTATCTTCTTCTCCTGTGCCTTTTCATAGGCAGCCTTATAGGCGCTTTGGCTCGACTTACACGAAGCCATACCGCCAATCAACAAAAGGGCCAAGGCCCAAATCCAATTTTTTTTCATAGGACTTATAGTTGTTTAGATATTCGTTCTATTTTTTCGATTTTTACTCCGCTTCGCGAAGATAGTGCAAAAGTAACAAATAAACGGCATTGCCAAAATCAATCCTGCAAATTTACCGCGATATTTTTCCGTCCGGTACCCATCGGGAGTAAGAGCCGTACCGACCGGCCTCACAGCGACCCTTTGGTCGAGGGCAGCGTCGAGTCGGTCACATCGCGCTTCACAGCCATCTTCAAGGCACGGGCAAAGGCTTTGAAGATGCCTTCGATTTTGTGGTGCTCGTTGGCTCCCACCGCCTCGATGTGGAGATTCATGCGGGCCGCATCGCTGAACGACTTGAAGAAATGGAGGAACATCTCGGTGGGCATGTCGCCTATCTTCTCGCGACGGAATCGGGCTTTCCACACCAGCCACGGACGTCCCCCGAAGTCGAGGGCGACCCGGCACAGCGCATCGTCCATAGGCAGAGAGAATCCGTAGCGGGCAATGCCCCGCTTGTCGCCCAGAGCCCGGGCAAAGGCCTCGCCCAACACCAGCGCCGTATCCTCGATGGTGTGGTGCTCGTCGACCTGCAAGTCGCCTGCGACATCGACCCGAAGGTCGACCCCGGAATGACGACCCAACTGGTCGAGCATGTGGTCGAAGAAACCGAGGCCCGTGTGAATCTGGGTGCACCCCGTACCGTCGAGATTGAGCGACACCTGTATATCGGTCTCGGCCGTGCGGCGGCTGAGCGATACACGCCGGGTCCCACCACAGAGAATCTGAGCCACCTGCCACCAGTCATCGGTCACCGCCTCGCACACCGAGGCAAGTCCGGCCGCCTCGACCTCGGCCACGCCGGTCGCGGCAGGGGCGAAATAGATGGCCCGGCACCCCAGATTGGCCGCCAGCTGCACATCGGTAAGGCGGTCGCCGATGACGTAAGAGTGATCCAGGTCGTAGTCGCCCGCCATATAGCGGGTGAGCATGGCCGTGCCCGGCTTGCGCGTAGGTCTCTGCTCCTCGGGCAGCGAGGTGTCGATGCAGACCTCGTCGAAACGAATCCCCTCGTTGGCCAACGCCTGTATGATCTTATGCTGGGCCGGCCAAAAGGTCTCGGCCGGGAACGAGGGGGTTCCCATGCCGTCCTGATTGGTCACCATCACCCACTCGAAATCAAGGCGGGCGGCCACGTAGGCCAGACTCTGGAAGACTCGCGGACGAAACTCCAACTTCTCCAACGAGTCGAGTTGATAATCGACGGGAGGCTCCACTACCAGTGTCCCGTCGCGGTCGATAAACAATACTCTCTTCATTTTTCCCGGTTTTGATTATAGCGGCACAGCGCCTCCCACAAACTATCCATCTCGTCGGCCTTCCCGATGGTAATGCGCAGGCAGTCGTCGCACAGGGTCACCGACGAGCGGTTGCGCACCACGATACCAACCTCGACCAGCCAATTGTAGAGGGCTGTGGCATCTTCGACACGCACCAGCACGAAGTTGGCCTCGCTGGGGTAGACCCGACGCACTAGCGGCAGCGTGGAGAGCCGCTCGACAAAGCGACTGCGCTCGGCCAACGTCTCTTCCACCCATCGGCACACCTCATCGGCCCGATCGAGCAGGTCGAGGGCATAACGCTGCACCGGACCACTGATGTTGTAGGGATATTTCACCTTGTTATAATAACCGATGAGAAGCGGCGAGGCAAAAGCCATGCCCAGCCGCACCCCGGCACTGCCCCACGCCTTCGAGAAGGTTTGCAGCACGACCAGATTGGGGAACTCGTTCAACCGGGCAAGCCAGGAGGGGTGCGACGAGAAATCGATATAGGCCTCGTCGATGACCACGATACCGTCGAAATCGGTCAAGAGCCGCTCGATGTCGGCCTCGGGGAAAGCATTGCCGGTAGGGTTGTTGGGCGAGCAGAGAAAGAGCAGACGGCTCTCCCTGTCGGCCACACGCAACAAAGCCTCGACCGGGAGCGAGAAATCGGCCTGTAAAGGCACCTCGCGATACTCCACCCCGTTGATGTCGGCACACACGCGATACATGCCGTAAGTGGGGGTAAAGGCGATGGCATTGCTCTTGCCGGGCTCGCAGAAGATGCGGTAGAGCAGGTCGATGGCCTCGTCGCTGCCCACCCCGAGGAAAATCTGGTCGGGACACACTCCCCGCTGTTTGGCCAACCGGTGCTTCACCGCCCACTGTAAAGGGTCGGGGTAACGGTTATAAGGTTCGTTAAACGGACTCTCGTTGGCATCGAGCCACACCGAGGCCTCTCCCGAAAACTCGTTCCGGGCCGAGGAGTAGGGTTTCAGCCGCCGGATATTGGGGCGTACCCACTGTTCTATCTGTTCCTGTGTCTTCATCGTTGTCTCCTTTTACTTGTCGAGGTTTTGCAACCGCACGGCAACGGCCCGGCGGTGAGCATCGAGTTGTTCGGCGGAAGCCATCGTTTCGATGACAGGCCCGAGGTTTTTCAGCCCCTCGGGCGAGATGTGTTGAAAGGTTATCTTGCGGGTAAAGCTGTCGAGATTGACGCCGCTGTATGCCCGGGCATATCCGCTCGTAGGCAAGGTGTGGTTGGTACCCGAGGCATAATCGCCGGCACTCTCGGGAGTATAATAGCCCAGGAAGACCGACCCGGCGTTGACCACCCCTTCGGCCCACGCCTCGGCATCGGCCCGGTGTACAATCAAGTGCTCGGGCGCATAGGCGTTGACCAGAGCCAACTGCTCGGCTTCGTCGTCGAGACAGACAATCGAGCTGTGGGAGAGCGACTGTTCCACCAGTTCGCGACGGGGCAAACAGGTCGCCTGACGTTCAATCTCGGCCGGCAGACGGTCGGCCAGTTCCCGGCTGGCCGTCACCAGAATCGACTGGCTGTCGGGGCCGTGTTCGGCCTGCGAAAGGAAATCGGCTGCCAGAAAACGCGGGTCGGCACCGGCGTCGGCTACAATCATCACCTCCGACGGCCCCGCCGGCATGTCGATAGCCACACCCCGGGTCTGCACCTGTTGCTTGGCTGCCATGACATAGCGGTTGCCCGGCCCGAAGATTTTCCCCACGGCCGGCACGCTCGCCGTACCGAAGGCCATGGCTCCGATAGCCTGCACACCGCCCAGCTTGAAGATGCGATCCACCCCCGTTTCGCGGGCGGCATACAAGATGGCCGGAGCTACCGTACCGTCGCGCCCGGGCGGGGTACACATCACCACCTCGCGGCAACCGGCCAGCCGGGCCGGAACAGCCAGCATCAGCACCGTCGAAAAGAGCGGAGCCGTGCCCCCCGGCACATAGAGCCCCACCCGTTCGATGCCCACAGCCTTCTGCCAGCACCACACTCCGGGCGAGGTTTCGACCCGGTGGCTCTCGATAGCCTGCGAGGCGTGAAACTTGCGGATATTGGCAATGGCCTGTGCAATGGCACTCTTCAACTCGTTGGGGAGAGCAGCAGCTGCTGCCTCGATTTCGGCAGACGACACCGGCAAAGCGTCCAACTCCACCCCGTCGAACTGCCGTTCATAACGTTTCAACGCCTCATCGCCCTCTGTACGCACCGCCTCCAAAATATCGGTTACCGAGCGCGACAAGGCACTCAAATCGACCCGCGGTCGGGACAAGATTTCGCTCCACGCTTCGCGCCGCGGATTGGTATATACTTTTACTGCCATACTACAATATCATCTTTTCAATGTCGAGCACCACGATACCTTCGGCACCTGCGGCCTTCAACCGGTTAATTATCTCCCAAAAACGTTTCTCGTCGAGCACCGTGTGCACCGAGCACCAGGCGGGGTCGGCCAGCGGCATGACCGTGGGGCTCTTGATGCCCGGCAGCACCGCCAGCACGTCGTCGAGTTTGGTCTGCGGCACATTCATGAGAATGTATTTCTTGTCGTCGGCCGCCTGTACCGACTCGAACCGGAAAATCAGTTCGTCGAGAATCTCCTGTTTCTCGCCCGACAGCGAGTCGGTACCGATGAGCACCGCCTCCGACTCCACCACCTGCTCCACCTCTTTCAAGCGGTTGCTCACCAACGTACTGCCCGAGCTCACGATGTCGAAGATGGCATCGGCCAACCGGATACCCGGAGCAATCTCTACCGAGCCGGTAATGACGTGAATATCGGCTTCGATGCCGTTGCGGTGCAGATAATCGGACAGGATTCCGGGATAAGAGGTGGCTATCTTCTTCCCCGTGAACCAGTCGCGCCCCGGATAGTCAATATCCTGCGGTATGGCCAGCGACAGACGGCACCGCCCGAAACCCAACTTTTTAAGCACCCCCACGGGGCAACGCTTTTCCAACACTTCGTTCAATCCCACAATACCCACATCGGCCACACCCGAGGCTACCGACTCGGGAATGTCGTCGTCTCGCAGAAACAACACCTCAATCGGGAAATTCCGAGCCGGGACCAACAAGGTTCTTTTACCGCCCGGCAACTTGATGCCGGCCTCTTCCAACAGAGCCATCGACTCATCATAGAGCCGACCTTTCGACTGAATGGCAATTCTCAACATAACAGACACTCTCTTCTTTTAATTGTCTTAAAATAAAAAAAGGCTTGCCGCGTAACGGTAAGCCTACAATATATTTCCCATGCGATTCTTATATGCGCCACTCACCGTACTCCTCCGTAAGGAATATGCAAATGATGGTGATGCAGAGACAAAAACAACATAAGGTCTAATTATAATTCTCGACAAATATAGTATATTAAAATCGAAAAACAAACTTTTTACCTGTTTTTTCTTTCAATTATCTATCCCAAGTGGGCTACTCGGCAGTCCCGGTCACCCCTGTGCGACAGCTTCACAGAAAGAGGGAAACCAGGCCATAGATACCGGCGGCCAACAGGGCACTCACCGGTATGGTGAGAATCCAGGCCACCCACAGGTCTTTCGTCACGCCCCAGCGCACGGCCGACAACCGTTTGGTGGCTCCCACGCCGATGATGGCACCCGTAATGGTGTGGGTGGTACTCACCGGGATTTTCAGGAACTCGGTCAGATAGAGGGTAAAGGCTCCCGCCGTCTCGGCCACAACGCCTTCGAGCGGAGTCACCTTGGTAATCTTCGTACCCATCGTCTTGACAATCTTCCAACCGCCCGACATCGTGCCCAGCGAGATGGCCGTGAAGCAGGCAAAGGCTACCCAGTCGGGCAGGTCGGCAATGCTGTTGATACCGGCTCCCAGCCCCATGGAGTGGGCGGCAATGAGCGCGGCGGCGATGATACCCATCACCTTCTGCGAGTCGTTCAGGCCGTGGCCTATGCTGAACATCGCCGACGATACCAGCTGCAACCGCTTGAACCACATCTCGGCCCTGTGCGGCTGTGCCCGTCGGCAGATATAGAGCACCAGTATCGTGAAGCCGAAGGCTACCACCATACCGATGAACGGTGCCAGAAAGATGAAGGCGGCTATTTTGAGAATGATATTGAGCTGTATCGCGCCGAAACCGCTTGCCATGATGGCCGCCCCGGCAAACCCGCCGATAAGCGTGTGCGACGAGGACGAGGGGATTCCCTTCCACCACGTGAAGAGGTTCCAGATGATGGCGGCAATGATTCCCGACAAGATGATGGGCAGCGTGATAAACTCCTCGACCACCGTCTTGGAGACGGTGTTGGCAATGCCGAAGCCACCAATGATATACTTGGCAATGAAGAAGGCGACAAAGTTAAAGACCGCAGCCCACAAGACCGCCTGAAAGGGGGTGAGCACCTTGGTCGACACAATGGTTGCAATCGAATTGGCTGCATCGTGAAAGCCGTTGATAAAATCGAACAGCAGCGCCAGGACAATGATAATTATGAGTAACTCCATCTCACCACCGGGTTAGGCATATTTCACAATCAACGTTCGCAACACCTTGCCCACATGCTCGGCCGAGTCGGTGGTCTTTTCGAGAATCTGCATGATCTCCTTTATCTTGATAATCTCGATGCAATCTTTCTCCTCCTCGAAGAGCCGCTTGATAAAGTGTTCATACACGTCGTCGGCCTGGTTCTCGATGTCGTGCAGCCGGGTGCAATACTCGCGCAGCTGAGCAGGGTTCTTGCGGAAGCGTTCGAGCTCGTCCATCGCCTTGCAAATGCAATCGGCCTCCTGTTGCACCAGCAGACTCAACTCCTTGCCGCTCTCGCCGATGGGGCGGGGCTTGTAGATGGAGATACGCTTGGCACAGCTGTTTATGCCGTCGATGACATCGTCCATGTGCGAAGCCAGCGCCTGAATATCCTCCCGGTCGAAGGGGGTGATGAAGGTGGTGCCTAACTCGTCGAAGATGCGGTGGGCCAGACGGTCACCCTCGCGCTCCAAATCCTTGATGCGCTTGTAGTATGAATCGCGTTCATCGGCCCGGTCGTAGTTCATGCTCTCGACCAGTACGGCCGACGAGGATACCAGCACCTCGGACAACTGTTTCAACAAAGGGAAAAACTTGGGTTCTTTGGGAGTAAACCGGCTAAAAAAGGAATTTTTCATCGTCTTATCGTATATATATTTAACACTGTCGCTTCAAAAGGGCTGTCGGTCCGCCCCCTTTGGGGCAGAGCGAGGGCGATAACTCGCTGTATGCTTTGTCTGTGACAAAGATAGGCCGCAGCGTATGAATATCATATTACATTTGTTTTAAATTCTTTCACTACTCGGAATTTTTTTCACGAGCTCACTTTCTCAAAAGATTGTCTTACCTTTGTTTCCCAACCGCTTTACATCGACCCATGAGCCACCCGATTGTCATCGAACCGACTGCCGATGGAGTGCCTACCCTCTACCGCCCCGACCTCGACGAGCATTACCACTCGACCAAGGGGGCGCTGACCGAGGCGCGCCACGTCTATATCGACATGGCCCTGCGGGCGCGGAGGAAAAGCGAAATCAATCTGCTCGAAGTGGGGTTCGGCACCGGCCTGAACGCCTGGCTCACCCTGCTCGAAGCGCAACAAACGGGGTGGCACATACGCTACACGGCCTTCGAGCTCTACCCGCTCGCACCCGAACTGGCTGCCCAGCTCGACTACCCCGACCGCATCGATCCCTCCATGGCTCCTACCTTTGCCCGGCTGCACCGTTGCGAATGGGAGCGACCGGTCGAGATTACTCCGAATTTCACGCTGCTCAAACGCCATGCCGACCTCACCTGTACTCCGGTCGAGGGTCTATACGATGTGGTCTACTTCGACGCCTTTGCCCCCGAGAAACAGCCCGAGCTGTGGAGCGAAGCTCTCTTCCGTCACCTCTACGACCACCTGACGCCCGGCGGCATTCTCACCACCTATTGTGCCAAGGGCGAAATCAGGCGACGGCTGCAAGCCATCGGCTTCACGGTCGAGCGGCTGCCCGGTCCGCCTCACGGCAAACGGGAGATTCTGCGAGCCTCCAAGGCGGCCGAAGCTACCCGTAGATAGCCTCGGCAATCGACACGCTCAACTCGTGCCCCACTCCTACCCGCTGCAACAACAGGTAGTAATAGTCGTCGGTCTCGCCAAACGAGGTGACGGTGAGCCCCACCCGGGTAAACTGTGCAGCCTGCTCGGCCGCCGGCAACAGCTGGCGCGAAAAGACCCGCGAGAGCAACCGCTCATGTATCTGGTTCAGGTGCTTCCGCCCCTGCGTGTGGGCGATGAGCAGGCGACCTCCGCAGCAGAGGTTGTCGGTCACCAGCCGGGCTATCGTGTCGACCGGGTAGCGAAAGTGAGGAAAGACCGAATAGAGTACGATGGCATCGAAACGCCCGGCCAGACGGTCGCGCTCCACATCGGCCTGAATGAAATGCACCCCCTCGCCCGCATAGCGCCACGAGGCCTCGCGCAACATCTTCTCCGAACTGTCTACCGCCACGATGGGTGTATAGGGGCCCACCCGCTCGCGGATAAAGGGTATCATCACTCCCGTGCCCGTACCCACATCGAGTACCTTTTCGCCTTCCGACAGGTGCAGTATCGACAGGATATTCCCGAGCCTGTCGGCATCGGGTCGGCTGGTGCGGTCCCACACGCCGGCCATTTCGTCGAAGAAATTCATATGGCCTCCTTTCTTTCGAGACACCCGCACAGAAAGTCGCACCACGCATCGAGCCCCGTGCCTTGTGTGGCCGAGGTCTCGAAGAAACGAATATCGGGATTGATTTTCAAGGCATTCTCCTTCAACCGGTCGAGACGGCTGTCGACATAGGGCAGCAGGTCGGTCTTGTTGACGACACAGACGTCGGCCCCCGCAAACATGTAGGGATACTTCAACGGTTTGTCGTCGCCCTCGGTCACACTCAACACCACCACCCGCAGATGCTCGCCCAGATCGAACATGGCGGGACACACCAGGTTGCCCACATTCTCGATAAAGAGCAGCGAATCGTTCACCGGCAACTCGTCGGCAGCCGCAGCCACCATACGGGCATCGAGATGGCACCCGTTGTGGGTATTGATTTGCACGGCAGGCACACCCAGCCGTCTGATGCGGTCGGCATCGTAATCGGTGTGCTGATCGCCCTCGATGACAGCCACCCGGTAGAATCCCTGTTCCCCCAGATGTACGATAGTCTGCTCGAGCAGGGTCGTCTTGCCTGACCCCGGCGAACTGACCAGATTGATGGCGACACAACCCATCGCACTCCAACGGTCACGATTCTCGCGGGCTACCCGATTGTTGTCACTCAATATATCTTGCTCTACGGCAATATCGACCGCCGTGCCGTGCGCATGAGGCAGACCTCGACGGTGCATCTCTTCGTGGCTCATCTCCCGATTGCCACAACCACAAGTGCTACACATAGTTTCTTATGATTTTGTTTAATGATTTTGTTACGGTTTATCTTCATCGGTCTCGACCGTCAGCGACGAGAGCCGAAACTCCTGTCCCGCCACCAGTCGCGTGGCATGGCTGCCGCACTGCGGACAGGGCATATAGAACGAGGTCGGCTCAAAGTCGGCCCCGCAAACGGTACAGTGCGACCGGGGCGGTACCCGGGTGAGGGAGACCCGAGCTCCGGCATAGGCACTGCGGTCGAGAACCATCTGCAACGAAAAGACAAACGCCTCGCTATCGACGCCCGACAACTCGCCCACCGTCACCTCGACGCTCCGCAGGGTACCGGCTCCATGCCGTTGCATTTCGCTACCGACCAACTCCAACACACTACAAGCCAACGACAATTCGTGCATCGCTCCTACCTCCTATCGCTTTCTCTCCCGCTCTTCGAGCCAGGCGGCGGCAACGGCCATCTGCCCCACGGCGATACCGGCATCGTTGCAGGGAACGACGGCCGGCAGATAGGGTTGTAACCCGGCTTGACGCAGCAGGTTCATCAAACGGTCGACCAGCCGCTTGTTCTGCAACACCCCCCCCGAGAGAACCACGCGCGAAAGTTTCTGCTGTGCAGCCTGGCGCACCACCTCGGCACACCACATGGCCGCATAGGTCGCATGAAAAGCTCCGGCAATCTCACTGCGGGGTATCCCCCGGTTCAACTCGTCGACCACGGCT
The DNA here is from genome assembly GCF_000512915.1 of Barnesiella viscericola DSM 18177. Classification (GTDB taxonomy): domain Bacteria; phylum Bacteroidota; class Bacteroidia; order Bacteroidales; family Barnesiellaceae; genus Barnesiella; species Barnesiella viscericola. The sequence goes on along the minus strand of NZ_CP007034.1, from coordinate 2,644,187 downwards.
ACCACCAGCCATGAAATATCGAGGGGGTTGTCGGGGTCGAAGGGATAGAGCCGCTCGGCCGACCCTTCGGCCAGCTGTTCCAGCTTCTGCGGAGCCTCGGCCTGATAGCGGTTGAAATCGGCCACCCCCAGCAACGAGGCCACGGCATCGAAGAGGCGTCCCGCCCCCGAACTCAGCGGCGTGTTGATGCGGCGGGCTATCATGCGGCACACCAGTCTGATGCGGTCGGCACCGATTCGCTCCACAAAATCGTGGGGCAACGGCATCGACTCGCCATAGAGCGAATAGAGCAGCGAAACGGCCATGCGCCACGGCTCGCGGGCCGCCACATCGCCTCCCGGCATGGGCAGATAGGGCTGATGCGACAACCGGGTGTACCGGCTGCGCGAACAGCGCAACAGCTCCCCGCCCCATATCGTGCAGTCGTCGCCATAGCCCGTGCCGTCGAGACACAGGGCCAGCACCTCGCCCGCCAGGTCATACTCGGCCATCACCGCCGCGGCATGAGCGTGATGATGCTGCACCCGATAGAGCGGCAGTTGGTGCTCGGCGGCATAGCGCTCGCCCCACACCGTAGCCGCATAGTCGGGGTGCAGGTCACACACCACACAGCGGGGACGGAAGCGGAAGATGCGGGCGAAGTGCGAAAAAGACTCCTCGAAGAAACCGAGGTTTCCGCGACGGGACAACTCGCCCACATACTGGCTCAACAGAATATCGTCGTGTTTTCCCACGGCAAAGCTCGACACCTGCTCGGCCCCCACGGCGACGATGCCCTCGGTGGATTGCAGATTGTGCAGCGGTTCGGGGGTATAGCCCCGAGCCCGGCGCACGGGTCGGCACAGACCGTCGTATTCGCACACGACCGAGTCGTCGACCCGGTTGTAGATTTCGCGGTTGTACGACACCACCAGGTCGACCTGCGGGTCGAAGAGGTCGTGCGCCTCACCGTCGGCAATGACAATGGGATTGCCGCTGCGATTGCCACTGGTCACCACGATGCGCCGCAGCGACGGAGCCGCCTCGAACAGGTCGTAGTGTATCGCCATATAGGGCAGCAGAACCCCCAGCGAATGATAACCGTCGTTGAGCCAGCGGGCGTGACGGGCGCGCTCGTGCGACAGCACGATGGGACGGCGCCACGAGGTCAGGGCCCGGCGCTCCTCGTCGGTCAGGTCCAGATCGGCCGCGGCCGTCGCCTCGTCGCGGTACATCACGGCCAGAGGTTTGGCATAACGCCCCTTCACCTCCCGCAGCCGGGTCACCGCCTGCTCGTTATCGGCATCGCACAGCAGGTTGTAGCCACCCAGACTTTTCAGAGCCACTACGCCTCCGCCCGTCAGCACCGAGGCGATGCGGCTCACGATGTGCCGGTAGTCGTGTTCCCGGGCTCCGCCCGAATCGCACAACGTGTAGGCCGGGCCGCAACGGTTGCAGGCAATGGGCTGGGCATGAAACCGGCGGTCGGTCACATCGGCATATTCGCTGCGGCAGGTATCGCACAGGGCAAAGTCGCTCATGGTCGTTACCGCCCGGTCGTAGGGCAACGCCTGGATAATGGTGAAACGGGGACCGCAGTGGGTACAGTTGATGAAGGGATAATCCTTGCGGTGAGGTTGTCGCCGACGGTCTTGCAGGCACTCGGGACAGATGGCAATATCGGGACTGACGCGGGTGATTTCGTCGCCTTCGCTGCGGCTGGAAGCAATCTCGAACCGATCGTAGGTGCAATTTGCCGGGCACTCCTCGACATCGATTCGTTCGATAGTAGCGACGGCCGGAGCCACGAGCGGCAAGGCCTGCACAAAGTGCTCCTTCTCCTCGTCGGTCGCCTGCAACACAATGAGCACCCCGTCGTTACTGTTTTCCACATAGCCGTGCAACCCCATCTCGGTAGCCAGGCGATAGATACAGGGGCGGAACCCCACACCCTGCACAAGCCCCCTGACATGTATGTGATAGTGATTCATCTGCAAACGTTTTTTCAGATTGCTTTCTAAACAATCCAAGGCCGATGGTTGTTCAGGGGTATATGTAAAAACCGAACCCTCATGTGCCTGGCTATTCCCGGAAAAATCATCGCCATCGACGACTCGACGCCCCTGCGTATGGCGACCGTCGACTTCGGCGGCGTGTACAAATCCATCTGCATTCAGTACGTCGACGCTTCTACCGGCGACTTTATTCTGGCCCATGCCGGTATGGCCATCGCCCGACTCGACCGGGAGGAGGCCGAAGCGACGCTGGCCGATTTCGACCGGCTGGCTCACTACCTAACCCCCGACGACCATGTGGTATGACCAACCTTTCCGGGAGACCCGCCACCTTACGGCCTTGCTCCGGGCAATCCGGCAGGAGGCCGCGCGCCCCATACGCATCATGGAGGTATGCGGCGGTCAGACCTACGCTCTGTCGCGCTACCGCATCGAAGAGCTGCTGCCCGACACCGTGCAGATGATTCACGGCCCGGGTTGCCCCGTGTGCGTCACCCCCGCCGAGACTGTCGACCAGGCTCTCGCGATAGCCCGCCTGCCCGGCACGACCCTCTGCTCGTTCGGCGACATGATACGGGTACCAGGCAGCGGAGGGAAGAGCCTGCAACATCTGCGCACCGAGGGGTATGACATTCGCATCGTCTATTCGCCGCTCGACGCGCTGGACATAGCCCGGGAGAACCGGAACCGGCAGGTGGTCTTCTTCGCCATCGGCTTCGAGACCACCACCCCGCTCTACACCCTGCTGCTAAGCCAGGCCGTGGCCGAGCGTCTGGGAAATCTCTCCCTGCTCACCTCGCTCTTCACCTTGCCGGCCGCTATCCGGTTCCTTACCCGCGATCCCGAATGCCACACCGATGCGCTGCTCGCCGCCGGACACGTCTGCTCGATTACCGGCATCGACGAATACCGAAAACTGGCCCGGCAGACCCGGCGGCCCATCGCCGTCACGGGGTTCGAGCCGGCCGACCTGCTCTATGGCATCTACCGCGTGATACAGCTCCACACCCGGGGAGAAGCGCGGGTCGTCAACGCTTACGCCCGGGCCGTCCCCCCGCAGGGCAACGAAAAGGCCCGCCGCGAAACGTCCCGATTCTTCACTCCCTGCGACGCCCGTTGGCGGGGGCTGGGCACCATTCCCGGCAGCGGGTTGAAACTGCGTCCAGCCTATGAACAATATGAAGCCCGAAACCGTTTTCACTGCACGGTAAGCCTCCCCAACGGCACCAATCCCTGCCGGGCCGGAGAGATTATGAAGGGGAAGATTTCGCCCCGCGAATGCCCCCTCTTCGGCCGCCGCTGCACCCCCGACTCCCCGATGGGACCCTCGATGGTCTCGGCCGAAGGGGCTTGCGCCGCTTTCTACCGTTATCGAACGACTTAAAAAACTGGAACGAAAATGAACATACCCGATTGTCCGCTGCCCACGCAGCCTACCGACTGCATCACCCTCGCCCACGGCGGGGGCGGACGCATGACCAACCGCCTCATCGAAAGCATCTTCTACCCGGCCTTTGCCAACCAATGGCTCGAACAGGCTCACGACGGGGCCACCCTGCCGATGCCCCATTCGCGCCTCGCCTTCACAACCGACTCGTTTGTGGTTTCTCCACTCTTCTTCCCCGGCGGCAACATCGGCGACCTGGCCGTGAACGGTACCGTGAACGACCTGCTGTGCTGCGGGGCGACACCGCTCTACCTCTCGGCCGCCTTCATTCTGGAAGAGGGGCTCCCCCTCGACACCCTGCGGCAAGTGGTGCAGGCCATGCGCGAGGCTGCCACACGGGCAGGCGTATCGATTGTGACCGGCGACACCAAAGTGGTGGAACACGGCAAATGCGACGGGCTCTACATCAACACCTCGGGTATCGGACTCGTACCCGGCAACATCGAGATAGGTCTGCACCGGGTACAGAAGGGCGACGCCGTAATCGTGACCGGCCCGATAGGCAATCACGGAGTGTCGATACTCTCCACTCGCGAGGGGCTGAACTTCGAGACAACCATCGAGAGCGACACCGCCGCCCTGACCCACATCGTATCGAACCTGCTGGCCGGTGTCCCCGACGTACACATGCTGCGCGACCCCACCCGGGGCGGCCTGTCGAGTACGCTCAACGAAATTGCCGAGGGGGCCGGCGTCACCATCACCCTCGACGAACAGTCACTCCCCATCGAGCCGCCGGTGCGTGCCGCCTGCGACCTGCTGGGGCTCGACCCGCTCTACGTAGCCAACGAGGGTATCCTGCTCATCTTCCTGCCCGACGAACATGCCGAACAGGCCCTGCACATCATTCGCAACGACCCGCACGGGAAGGGGGCCCGCCTCATCGGCCACGTGACCGACGACCGCCGCCCCGAGGTGCTTCTGGAACTGGCCCTGGGACAGACCCGCGTGCTCGATATGCTGAGCGGCGAACAGCTGCCTCGCATTTGTTGAACCTATCAAACGCCTATCCATCATGGAAAAAGAAAAGACATTCTACCAGGAATTGAAAGCGAAAGGATACACCCGCCGCCAGTTTCTCAAATTCTGCGGCATCATGGGAGCCATGCTGGGGCTCCAACAGAGCGGCCTGGCCCAGGTGGTCAACGCCCTGCAATCCAAGCCCCGCAAACCGGTACTGTGGTTTCACTTTCAGGAATGTACCTGTTGCAGCGAGTCGTTCCTGCGGTCGTCGCACCCGCTCGTGGGGCAGATTCTGCTCGAAATGATTTCGCTCGACTACTCCGACACGCTCATGGCAGCCAGCGGATTCCAGGCCGAAGAGGTTCGCGAGCGCTCCATGAAAGCCAACTGGGGCAAGTATATCATGATTGTCGAAGGCTCCATTCCCCTGGGCAACCCGGGCTACTGCACCATCGCCGGACAGTCGGCCCGACAGATATTCGACGAAGCGGCCCGGGGAGCGAGCGCCATCATCGCCTGGGGCAACTGCGCCTCGTCGGGGTGCGTGCAGGGAGCCTATCCCAACCCCACCGATGCGAAACCCGTGCATAAAGTCATCTCGGGCAAACCGGTCATCAACGTGCAGGGCTGTCCGCCCATCGCCGACGTCATGGCCGGAGTCATTACCTACATACTCACCTTCGACCGTCTGCCCGAACTCGACGCCATGGGCCGACCCGTTACCTTCTACGGCCGCCGCATTCACGACACCTGCTACCGCCGGCCGGCCTTCGATGCCGGACTCTTTGTCGAGGCCTTCGACGACGAGAACGCCAAGAAGGGGTATTGTCTCTACAAGATGGGCTGCAAGGGTCCCAACACCTTCAATTCGTGTGCCGTCATCAAGTGGAACGAGGGGGTGAGCTACCCCATACAGTCGGGCCACGGCTGCATAGGCTGTGCCGAACCCGGTTTCTGGGACGCCGAACCCCTGTATCACCACCTGCCCGACGTACGCGGATTCGGCATCGAGGCTACCGCCGACCAGATAGGTCTGGGACTCACCGCCGTGGCTGCGGCGGGAGTGGCCGCCCACGCCATCGTGACCAATATCCAGAAACGCAAGCTCATCAAGAACCAGCTCGACAACGACGAGCCCAACCGCGAAGCCTTTGCCGCCGACGAGCGGCACATCGAGCAACAGGAGAAGCGGCTCGACCACAAGGCGCATCAGTTGGAACAAGAGAAAGACTAACCGATAAAACTATCCCATCATGACCAAACGAATTGTTGTAGACCCCATCACCCGAATCGAAGGCCACCTGCGCATCGAGGCCGACATCGACGACGGCATCATTACCGACGCTTTCAGCTCGGGTACCATGATACGCGGCATCGAAATCATTGTCAAGGACCGCGACCCCCGCGACGTGTGGGCCTATGTGGGCCGGGTGTGCGGCGTATGCACCTCGATACATTCGCTCTGTTCGGTGCGGGCGGTCGAAAATGCCCTCGGCATCGTCGTCCCGCCCAATGCCGAGCAGGTGCGCAACCTCATGCAGTCGGCCGTGACCATACAGGACCACGTGACCCACTTCTACCAGTTGCAGGCGCTCGACTGGGTCGACGTGCTATCGGCCCTGAAAGCCGATCCCCGCAAGGCGGCCGAGGTGGCCCAAAGCCTCTCGGACTGGCCCAAGAACTCCATCGGGTACTTTGTCGAGATACAGGAGAAGGTACAGAATTTCATCGAGACAAGCCGGTTCAGCATCTTCTCCAACGGCTATTGGGGGCACCCTGCCTACAAGCTGCCGCCCGAGGTCAACCTCGTGGCGCTGGCCCACTACCTCGAAGCGCTCGACGTGCAGAAGGAGATGGTGAAAATCCAGACCATCTTCGGGGGGAAGAACCCGCACCCCAACTTTCTGGTGGGCGGCATGGCCTGCGCCATCAACATCAACGACCCCAACGCCCTCAACATGGAGCGGCTCAACTACGTGGCCCAGATTATCGAACGCACGCAGACCTTCGTGCAACAGGTCTACCTGCCCGACGTGGTGGCCATTCTCTCCTACTACCCCGAGTGGACCCGCATCGGCGGCGGCCTGCGCAACTACATCGCCTACGGCGACTACCCCATGGGTCACTACGGCGAACTGTCGACCTACAAGAGTCCGCGGGGCATCGTCGTCGACCGAGACCTGTCGCAGGTCATCGAGTTCGACCCGTGGGCCATGGACGGACTGCTCGAATTCGTCAACAACTCGTGGTACTCCTACACGCAGGGCAAGGAGGTGGGGTTGCACCCCTCGGTGGGCGAGACCCGTCTCGACTACACGGGTGCCACGCCCCCTTACGAATACCTCGATCGGGACCAACCGTACAGCTGGATCAAAACGCCCCGCTACAAAGGTATGCCTATGGAGACGGGACCGCTGGCCCGCAACATCGTGGCCCACGCCTGCGGCGACGAAACCTACCGGGCCATCACCCGGCGATGCCTCGACCAGCTGGGAGTCGGCTACGAGGCGATGTACTCCACCGCCGGACGCACCCTGGCCCGGGCCATCGAGGCCAGTCTGCTGGCCGACTGGCAGACCGACTTCTACACCGCCCTGCTGCTCAACATCAAACGCGGCGACTACCGCATGTTCAACGGTACCAAGTGGGAACCCGACACCTGGCCCGAATCGGCTCAGGGGGTAGGCCTCACCGAGGCTCCCCGTGGCTCGCTGGCCCACTATGTGAACATCGAGAAGGGAAAGGTAGCCAACTACCAGATGATTGTCCCCACCACCTGGAATGCCTCGCCCCGCGACACCCGGGGCGAGCGGTCGGCCTTCGAGGCCTCCCTCGTCGGCACCCCCGTCGCCGACCCGCAGACCCCGCTCGAAATCATTCGCACCATACACTCGTTCGACCCCTGCATGGCCTGTGCCGTACACCTCTACGACGAGAAGGGCGAGCACATACACCGCTGCGAAATGATATAACCCGACCCACCCTCAAAAAAAGAAACGTCATGATAAGCCGCCGAAAATCCTTACGCGAAGTCTATGTATGGGAGCTGCCCGTGCGCATCTTCCACTGGGCCAATGCCCTATCCATCGTCGTGCTGTGCGTGACGGGCTACCTCATCGGCAACCCGCCGGCCATACAGCACGCCACACCGCCCGAGGCCAACTACTGGTTCGGATGGGTGCGGTTTATCCACTTTGTCGCCGCCTTTGTCTTTATCCTCAACTTTCTGGTGCGGCTCTACTGGGCCTTTGCCGGCAACTCGTTCGCCCGCTGGAACAACTACCTGCCGCTCACCCGGCGACAGTGGCGGGGCATCTGCGACACCACCCGGGTCGACGTGCTGCTACTCTCGCCCAACCCGGTCTACGACATCGGGCACAACAGTCTGGCCGCCTTCACCTACTTCGGGGTATTCCTGCTCTTCCTCGTACAGACCTTCACGGGCATGGCCATGTTCTGCGTATCGACCAACAACGTGATGGAACCCTTCTTCTCGTGGCTGCTGCAAATGTGGGGAGGCTTTTTCGTGGTGCGGCAGATACACCACATCGCCATGTGGGCCTTTATCCTCTTCTCCATCGCCCACATCTACCTGGTGTTCTATCACGACTACATCGAGCGCAACGGTGTAGCCTCGTCGATTATCGGCGGGTGGAAGTTCGTACGGGAAGACCTGGCCGAGGCCTATGAGACCGAACAACAGCAGCAACAACAGATTCACCGACAAAAAGAGGAAATAACCCATGAAACGAAACGAAAATAAGCCCATCGCAGCCAACCCGGCCAACGAACCCATTCTCGTGCTGGGCATAGGCAACCTCGTGCTCAACGACGAGGGGATAGGTATACACATTGTGCACACCCTCAGCCAGATGGAGTTGCCCCGAGGTGTCGACGTGCTCGACGGAGGCACCGGGGGACTGGCTCTGTTGGAGACCTTGCAGAGCTATCCCCGGGTAATCCTTGTCGACGCGGCGCTCGACAACCGCCCGGCCGGTACCATTCGCCGCCTATCGCCCCGATACTCCCGCGACTACCCGCCGTTGCTGAGCGCTCACGAGATAGGGCTGAAAGAGATGATCGACGCCATGCTCCTGCTGGGACAGGCCCCGCAAATCGAACTGCTGGCCGTGAGCGTGCGCAACTGCCACCGACTGGGCATGCACCTGTCGCCCGAAATCAGGCGGGCCATACCGCAAATTCTGCAACTGGTCTTCGAGATTATCAAAGACCTGAGGCACGGTCGCTGCCCGATACGCATCGAATAGGCCCCCTGCCCACACAAATGCACAAAAATATCACACCTCCCGGGGACGAAAAGCAAAAGAAAATTTGTAATTTGGCTCCCCGAATAAAAATACCTCAAATCATCACGGCTTATGAAAACCTATCGTGCGCTACTGCTCCTTTTCGCCTTGCTCCTGACCGCATCGCTCCATGCCCAAAACGACACCCTCAGGATACTCGCCATCGGCAACAGCTTTGCCGACGACGGCATCGAATACCTCGACGAGGTGGCCCGCTCGGCCGGGAAACACATCATCGTCGCCAATACCTACATAGGCGGCTGCTCCATCGCACGCCACCTAGACAACGCCCGTCACGACCGCCCTGCCTATCTGTACCGCAAGAACATCGACGGGAAATATACCGAAGAGCATGACAAAACGCTGCACGACGCCATTCGGGACGAAGCGTGGGACTATATCGTCTTCCAACAGGTGAGCGACTTGGCCGGACAATACGGCACCTACTTCCCCGACCTGGCCGAACTCATGGACTATGTGCGGCCACTCGCCACCAATCCCCACGTGCAGTATGCCCTGCAACAGACCTGGGCCTATGCCCGGAACTCGACCCACCCCGGCTTCTACCGCTACGGGAAAGACCAGCAAACCATGTACGACGACGTGGTCTTTGCTTACAGCCAGGCCGCCCGCAGGCAACACATCACCCGGGTCATACCCACCGGCACGGCCATACAAAATGCCCGCAGCAGCAGCCTGGGCGACACCCTGTGCCGCGACGGCTATCACCTGAACCTGACCTACGGCCGCTATACCGCCGCCTGCACCTGGTTCGAGACCTTCTTCGGCGAGCCGTCGACAGGCATTGCCTACCGCCCCGAAGGGGTGAGCGAAGCCCAGGCCAAGATTGCCCAACAGGCCGCCCATGCCGCCATACTCTGCCCCACCGCCGTCACCGACCTGTCGCACCTGTAATTTCAGGGTTTTATAACAGTTTGCTTCCCGAAAGAATTGGACATCTATAAATAAGATTGCGGCACCTCCTCTCCCCGGGAGGGCTCCGCATAAACCCCAAAAAGGGTGTATCCTGCATAATTGGATACACCCTTTTTAGTTTCTTTTCAAAGCCTGATAAACGTACGCTCCCGATTATCAGAACCACTCTTTGAAGGCCGGGACACGAGCCTTGCTGATGATTACCTTTTCGGCTGTGGGGGGAGTGAGTTGCAGCACCATGCGTCCGCCGAACCACAGGCTGGCTCCGACGACAGCCTTGCGGGCCACAATATACTGCCGGTTGGCCCGGAAGAAGTGGCGGGGATTGAGTTGCTCGGCCAGTTCGTCGAGGGTCTGCTGGAAGTCGTAGCTCCCGGCCGACTGCGTCACCGCCTTGACGGCCCCGCCGTCGATATAGAAATAGCAGATTTGCTCCACACTCACCGGCACGAAACGGTCGCCCTTCACGGGGACGAGAAAATGGGTCTTGTAACTCTCCTCCCGTTTCAGGGCACGCATCACGGCTTGCAGGTCGACCATCGGTTGACGGCTCTCACTGCCTTCAAGCATTTTCAATTTGTCGACAGCCTTTTGCAGGTCGACACCGCTGATGGGTTTGAGCAGGTAGGCGATACTGTTCACCCGGAAGGCCTGCAAGGCATACTCGTCGTAGGCGGTGGTGAAGATGATGGGACAGGTAATGTCCACCCGATCGAAGATACCGAAGGCCGAACCGTCGGCCAGATGTATGTCCATAAAGACCAGCTCGGGCATGGGGTGCGCGGCAAACCACTCCAACGTACCGGCCACACTGTCGGTCTCGCCCACAATCTCAAACTCGACCGCTACCTCTTTCATCGCCGCCTTCAAGTTGCGGAGGGCAGCCTTCTCGTCTTCTATAATCAAGGTTTTCATATCAACGGCAAAGTTACTTGAAAGTTCTTTTCATTCTCTTCGATAGTAATATCGCGCCCGAAGAGCAACTGATAACGTTTCGACAGGTTGGCCAGCCCTATGCAGGTATTGCTGCTGTCCGAGAGTCGGGGCTGAATGCGGTTGCTCACGCAGAGGGAATCGCCCTGGGCACAGATGCGTATGGTGAGGGGCTTGCGGTTGCTGATTTCGTTGTGCTTCACGGCATTCTCGACCAGCATCTGCACGGCCATCAACGGCACCTGCCGTTGCAGCAGCTCTTGCGGAATCTCAATCTCGAAATGCAGATTGTCTTCATAACGCATCTGCAACAAGTAGATGTAGGAACGCACGAAGCTCATCTCTTCGCTCAGGGCCACGGTGTGCGACTGGTTGTCGTGCAACGTGTAGCGCATGACCCGCGACAGCTCTTGCAGGTAGTTCTGCGCCTTGTCGGGCGACTCCCTGATGAGCGAATAGAGGGTGTTGAGCGAGTTGAAGAGCATGTGCGGATTGAGCTGACTCTTCAAGGCCTCGTACTGGTTGACGAGATTTTCGGTGCGCAACTGTTCATTCTCGAGCAACATGCGCCGGCTGCGTTGGTTCTGATAGTACAGGTAACTGGTACCGGTAACGATGCAGGCAATCAAGATATCGCGCAACGGGTGCAGGTAGTGATGCAGCGTGGCCGTAATGGCGGGGACCCCGAGGTGCTGATGCACATAGACAAAGCCCTTTCCCAGCAGATTGCACACCACCAGCGTGACGACAAACGTCACCGCCACCCGCTTCCACCCCAACTCGGTCGTGGGCTTGGCGGGCATCATGATTTTGATGTTCAGGAGAAAGAGCAGCAACATGGAGAGATAGGTAAACAGTATCTCGTAGCTGACGTTGGCCCAGTGCACATCGGGGAAGAGACGGCTGCCCGCCTCGGGCTCGAAGAGGGCTATGAGCTCGGGCAGGTGCATCAGGAACGCCACCAGAATGGCGATAGCGTTCAGCATCAACAGGAACCGCTTATGGAGACGAAACAACTTCATGCGATAAAGTTAGTGCTTTTTATCCGTAATCTTGGCCACCACATACATGCCGGGGCGGAAATTCGTGTTTGCCTGCAAGATGCGGGCATAGACCTTGATGGAGCGGTTGACGTTGTCGACCATCTGATCGACCGAGACCAGATCGGCCGTGAACGAGGTGTCGGGCATACCGTTCACATTGAAGGTGAAGCGAGTCCCCGGTTGCAACTTGTCCAAATCTTTTTCATAGGCGGTCAGCTGCAACATGGGGGCACTCTTGTCAATCACGTCACACACGGGTTCGCCTGCGGCAAAATATTTGCCGGCATTGATATCCATGTTGGTCACATAGCCGTTGCGCGGAGCCCGCACATCGAGGTAGGTGCGAATACCATTACGAGAGAGCGAAGCGGTATCGGTGCCCAGCAAGGTGAGTTGGGCAGCGGCAGCCTCCATGCGGCTCTTCATCGACAGGTAGTCGGCCTTGCTCTGTTGCAGGCGCTTCAACGAAGCCGATTCGCCGGAAACCAGTTTCTGCTGGCGTTCATACTCCTTTTTCAGATATTCGGTCTGGGCGGCGGCATCGAGGTAGGATTGTTGAAGCTCGATGAAGGCGGGATTGGCCAAGGTGAGAATCACCTCGCCCTTGCGCACGTGCTGGCCGGGCAGGACCCGAATCTCCTGCACCGAGCCGCCCATGCTCAGCGTGACGGTGACGTGGCTTTGCGGGGGCATCATAATAACGCCATTGAACGAAGGCGGATTGGAGACGTTGGTGGCACCGCTCACACCATCGACCTTGGGCATTTGAGCACTGTCGCCCGGGGCCTGTGCCACCGTGTCGGGGGCCCCGGCCGACTCGGTCGAGGTCGAAGAGCTCGACGAGTTTGAACACGATGCAGCCAGCAGGGCCAGCATCAGATAAATCGCAGGTTGTTTCATCAGGTTCATTGTATGGTTCATTTTCTTGGATTTTTGAGGTGAATGATTGGATTGCTGCCGGTTACTCGGTGTAGAGTTCCAGTTCAAGAACGGTAATGTTGTAGGCATAGACGGTCTCGATGTAGCCCCGCTGGATTTCGCGGGCGGCATTCAGACTTTGTATAAACTCGGTGATATTGGTCTCATTGGCCTGGAATTTTTTCAGCGCGCTGTTCTGCAACGCCTCGGCCTCCTTGACGGCGGCCCGCTGGTAGTAGAGCAACCGTTCGCGCTGACGCACGAGCTGGCTCTGCAACTCACTCACCCGATTGGAGAGCTGGCGACGGTTGTCTTCGGCCTGCCAGTTGGCAATCTGCAAGTCGATGCGAGCCTGCTTGGCCCGGCTCTGCTGCGGGAAGAAGAGTATGGGCAGGGAGACGCCTACCATCCACGAGTTCAACCCCGAGACAGGGGCTATCTTCTGGCGCACATACCCTACCGAAAACTCGGGGAAGAAACGGCTGCGCTCGATTTTCAACATCTCCTTCTTCTCCTGCACCTGAGCGTTGAAATAGTCGAGATGGCGTGACGAGAGCGACAAGCTGGCGGCCGGCATGGGCATCACGGCCAGCGAAGTATCGGCCGGCGACAAAGGTTCATCGCTGTAACAGGCCCAGGCAAACCGGCGCTCGGACAGCGACAACTCTTCGGAGGCTTCGAGCCAACGGGTATAGAGGTCGGTAGCCAAGGCGGTAATCATGTTGCGTTCGGCCAGGTCGATGTCGCCCTGCTGGTAGCGTTGCTCGCCACTGTTTCTGAGCCGTTCGGCCAACTCCTTCTGCCCGTTGTACAACGTGTTGAGATGGAAGGCATACTGGTAATAGGCCCACGCCCGTTTCACCTCGGCCTTCACCTCACGCTTCACCATGTCGCGATAGCTCTCACCCTTGCTGATTTGGGTGTTGGCCAAGGCATTCTTGTAGAAGGGGGTGAGCAGGGAACCGAGCGACTGCTCGATGGAGAGCTCGTTGTCGTGACAGTCGGGACCATTGAGTTGCCCCCACGAATAGCTGAACGAGGTACTGCCGCCGTCCCAGGCCTCACCCTTCGAGACCCGAGCCCGCTCAATCTCCGATTCGGCCATCTTCAAGCGGGGGTTGTTGTTCAAGGCAATCTCGACCGCCTGGTCCATCGAAACCGTCTGCTGAGCCTGTACGGCCGGCCAGGCAAGTGCCACGAGAGCGACAGTCAGCGCAGCCTTGCGCATCGAGCGACGGCTCTTCCTACGCAAGCGACGGGCGGCCAGCATGCCTACCACCCGATAAAAGACGGGGATAATAATCAGGGTCAGCACCGTCGAGACAATCAGTCCGCCAATCACCACGGTAGCCAGCGGACGCTGTACCTCGGCACCGGCCGAGGTGGCAACAGCCATCGGCACAAAACCCAGCGAGGCCACCAGTCCGGTCAGGAAGACAGGGCGCAACAGATGCGGACACCCCTCGGCAATGATGCGGTTGGTGCATCGGGCATATTGCGTGCGGTTGCGTATGTCGTTGAAATGGTTAATCATCAAGATACCGTTCAGCACCGCTACACCGAAGAGGGCGATGAAGCCCACACCGGCCGAGATACTGAATGGCAAGCCCCGCAGCCACAGGGCCACGATTCCGCCGATAAGCGAGAGGGGCACGGTAGAGAATACGACCAGCGAATAGGTGACGCTGTGAAAGGCAAAGAAGAGCAGCAACAGAATGAGCATCAGAGCGATGGGGATAACCACCGTGAGGGTGCTGATGGCATTTTGCAGGTTCTCGAACTGGCCGCCGTATTCAAAGTAGTAGCCGGGTTTGAGTTTCACATTCTTGTCGAGCGACTCTCTGATCTGGCTCACTACCTGCTGAATGTCGGCATCGCGCACATTCACCCCGATTACCACCCGACGTTTGGTGGCGTCGCGGTTGATTTGGAGCGGACCGTTCACCAGGTCGATGCTGGCCACCTCGCTCAACGGGAGTTGAATGTTGTCTTTCGTGCGAACAAAGAGCTTGTCGATGTTCAAGTCGCTCACTTTCTCCTTGTCCAGACGTACCACGAGGTCGAACCGGCGTTCGTTCTCAAAGACGACACCTGCCGTCTCGCCGGCATAGGCGGTGCGGATTACGGTGTTCAGCTCTTCGATGTCGATGCCGTAGCGGGCTATCTTGGCCCGGTCGAAATGAATGAGCAACTGCGGCAGACCCATGGCCTGCTCAACCTGCACATCGGCGGCACCCGGCACCTGCTCGACGTAGCGGGCAGCCTCGCGGGCTTTACTGTACAGCTCGGTCATATCCTCTCCATAGAGCTTGATGGCAATATCGGCCTTGGCACCCGTCATCAACTCGTTGAACCGGAGTTGGATAGGCTGGCTGAAATTGAACTCGGCCCCTTCGACGGAATCCAGACACTGTTTCATCTTCTCCACCATCTCGGCCCGGCTCGACGCCGAGGTCCATTCGCTGAATGGCTTCATGACAATCATCACGTCGGCATCTTCGACCGCCATCGGGTCGGTGGGCACCTCGGCCGTACCGATTTTGGCCACCACATGCTTGATTTCGGGGAAACGCTCCTTCAACCGTTTCTCGGCATCGAGCGAGACCTCGATGCTCCGACTCAGCGAGCTACCGGCCGGGAGGGTCATCTGCATGGCAAAATCACCCTCGTCGAGAGTAGGAATAAACTCGGCTCCCAATTTCGTGAAGAGCAGCAGGGAGAGTATCAGAGCGACAAATGCTCCGGCGATGGTTCCCCACACGTGGGCCAGACTGAAACGGAGTGCCCGGTGGTAAATCCGGTTCAACCAACCGAAGAAACGGTCGGCCAGCGTGCGTTTGACGGTCGTGGTGCGTTTCAGGCAGAGCGAAGCCATCATGGGCACATAGGTCAAGGAGAGAATAAGGGCACCTATGATACAGAAGACCAGGGTCTTGGCCATAGGCGTAAAATATTTTCCTTCAATTCCCGAGAGGGTCAAGATGGGGAAGAACACAATCAAGATGATGAGCACGGCAAACGTGGCACTGCGCACCACACGCCCGGCCCCCTTTTCCACCTCGTCGTTCATCTGTTCACGAGTGAGGGTGCGACCCCTGAGCTCCTTCCCGTAGAGATGGGCCAGGATACCCTCCAAGATGACGATGGAGCCGTCGACCACGATACCGAAGTCGATGGCACCGAGACTCATCAAGTTGGCCGACACGTTGAAGATACGCATCAGGATAAAGGCAAAGAGCATGGCCAGCGGAATGACCGACGCCACAATCAGGCCGGCCCGCACATTCCCCAGGAAGATGATGAGCACCAGGAACACAATGATGGCACCCTCTACCAGGTTGCGTATCACGGTCGAGATATTGCGGTTCACCAGTTCCGAGCGGTTCAGGTAAGGCTCGACCGACACTCCTTCGGGCAACATCTGCTGCACCTTGGCCACCCGCTTCTCCAACTCCTTGGTCACCACGTTGGCGTTGGCCCCTTTGAGCATCATGGCGATACCACCCACACACTCGCCCTCACCGTCCTTGGTCATGGCTCCGAAGCGCTTGGGAGCACCGAACTGCACCCGGCCGATGTCGCCGATGTGTACCGGTATACCGCCCCGGTTGGTCACCACAATCTGCTCCACATCTTTCAGGTCGTTAATCATACCCTCCGAGCGGATATAGTAGGCCCGGTTCACTTTCTCGATATAGCTACCGCCGGTGTTCTGGTTGTTGCGGCTCAGGGCCTCGAACACCTCGCCGATGGTGATGTTGAGCGAATAGAGGGCATCGGGATCGACCGCTACTTCGTATTGTTTCAGATAACCGCCGAAGCTGTTGATTTCGACGATGCCGGGAATACCCGAGAGCTGCCGCTTCACAATCCAGTCCTGAATGGTGCGCAGCTCCATGGCGTCGTAGCGGTCTTCATAGCCCGGCGCCACTTTGAGTACATATTGATAAATCTCACCCAATCCGGTGGTGATAGGCATTAGCTCGGGCGTTCCCAGCTCGGGTGGAATCTCGCCCGACACCATTTGAATCTGCTCGTTGACCAGCTGGCGGGCATCCAACGTGGGCACGTCCTCCTTGAAAACCACCGTCACGAGCGACAGCCCGAAACGCGATACCGAGCGTATCTCCTCGACATTCATCACGTTGCTCATGGCTATCTCGATAGGGAAGGTAATGAGCTGTTCCACCTCTTGCGGAGCCAACGTGGGCGACACGGTGACAATCTGCACCTGGTTGTTGGTAATGTCGGGCACGGCATCGATGGGCAACGTCAGCATGGAGTAGACGCCCCCCGCCAGAAGCAGCAGCGTAGTCAGGGCTACAAACAGCTTCCTTCGGACTGAAAAGTGTACGATCTTTGCAAACATATGTGATAGATACTAAATTTATAATCGTTACAAAGTTACGACCCTTACGGGTTATCCAACACCCGCCTGCCGGTGAAACGACCAAAATAGAGGTTGAAATGCGCAATAGGCCGTCTGATTTTTCATCATTGCTTCAAAATATCCCCCACCCAACCAGTAAACAACCCACGGTCCCCCTTTTTCACCCCGGTCTCCCGCCCCGAAAACAAGAGTAGGGCAAGTGGCTTTCCCGCGCAATCGAGAAAGCCACTCACCCTACCCGCAACAAAGGTATCACTTTAACCCATACACTCCACAGAAAGCGGGTGCGTGAAAAACACTCACACCGCCCGGCGCATGTGATAACCGTAGATGACAATCACCACGAAACAGATGAAGGGAAGAATGAACGATACATTCACGGCCGGCATGCCGAACAGCTCCTTGCAGTCGATGATAGCGGCCTGAACCGGCGGCAACACCGACCCGCCCAAGATGGCCATGATAAGGCCGGCGGCACCGAACTTGGCATCGTCGCCCATGCCTTTCAGGGCTATGCCGTAGATGGTGGGGAACATCAGCGACATGCAGGCCGAAACCCCGACCAGACAATACATGCCCCAAACGCTCTCCACACAGAATATCACCCCGGCCGTGAGCACAAGCGCCGCCACCGCCAGCACCATCAAAAGCCGGCCCGGCTTCACATACTTCAAGATAAAGGTACAGATGAAACGGCTCACGCAAAAGATAACCATGGCTATGATATTGTATTTCTGCGACAACACCTCGGCCGCCTGCTCTTCCATACCTTGCGACGTGAACAGATGGGTACCGTACTGGATAATAAAGGTCCAGCACATGATCTGTGCCCCTACGTAGAAGAACTGTGCGACAACGCCGTACTTATAATGTCTCTTGGAAAAGATGCGTTTCAGCGTGGGAATAAAGTCGATAGACTTGGAAGTATCGGCATTCCGGGGCATCGGCGTCGACCGAATGACCAGCAGCATCACGAGAATCACCACCCCGATAATCAGATAGGGGGCAATGAGCACCGACAGGTCATAATCGCGTATGGCCTCAAATTCGGCATGAGAGAGCTGTGCCCTTTCGGCCGTATCCAACGGGTGCAGCTTGTTCTGGATAAAATTCATGGCCACATACATGCCCAGCAGCGAGCCGATGGGGTTGAAGGCCTGGGCCAGGTTGAGCCGGCGGGTTGCCGTCTCCTCGGAACCCATGGAGAGAATATAGGGGTTACAACTGGTTTCGAGAAACGACAGACCGCAGGTCATGATAAAATAGGCCAACAGAAACGGATAGTAGTTGCCCGTCAACTTGGCCGGGAAAAAGGCCAGCGCACCCAGCGCATAGAGGCCGAGCCCCAGCAGCACACCGGCCTTGTAGGTGTACTTGCGGATAAACATGGCTGCCGGGAAAGCCATGGCAAAATAGCCTCCGTAGAAGGCTACCTGCACCAGCGTCCCGTCGGTCACGCTCATGCGGAAGATTTTCGAAAAGGCCTTGACCATCGGGTTGGTGATGTCGTTGGCAAATCCCCACAAGGCAAAACAGGTGGTTATGAGGATAAACGGCAGCAAATAGCTCACCCCGTTTTTACTCACGATTGATATTTTCATGGATAGTCAGATTAAAAGATTAAGATTCATTCATAGGTTTTTCAGCGACGGGCAACCAGTTCCATCTGCGCCCGTATGTTGCCGATAGCGGTCGCCTCTACGGGGCCTGCCGTAACCGGCAAGCCGGTAGACTGGGACGTCAACCGATTCAGATAACGGTTTTGCGAGCCGCCCCCGATAATTTGCAATCGGGTTATCGGGCAGGGCAACAACCGGTTCAACCCTTCGACCCCCCGTCGATAGCGCTCGGCCAGAGAGAGGAGTACACACTTGACGAACTCGCCCTGCGTATGTGGCTCGGGCGTTCCCTGTTCCCGACAGTAGCCGACAATGGCATCGGCCATATTCACCGGACTGGCAAACCGGGTATCGTCGACATCGATGCACGTGGCAAACTCGGCCTCTTCGGCTGCCGGAATCAACACCTCGTAGTCGGTACATAGACCGGCATCGCCCCATTCGCTCATCAGCCGTTGGAGAATCCACAGACCGGTGATGTTTTGCAGGAAACAGATTTTTCCCTCGGCTCCACCTTCGTTGGTAAAGCCGTGCAGTCGGGCCTCTTCGGTGAGGACAGGCTCGTCGCATACCACTCCCAGCAACGACCAGGTGCCCGAGCTGAGAAAGGCGGTCACCTCACCGTCGGCAGCTGTCGGGACAGCATACACGGCGCTGGCCGTGTCGTGCGAGGCCACGGCAATCACCTCCACATCGTAGTCCAGCCCCAGTTCTTCCTTCACATCGGGCTTCAAGACACCCCGGCTCGTCCCCGGCATCACGATGTCGCCGAAGAGATGTTCCGGCAAACCCAGCTCGCGCATGAGCGTCTCGTTCCACCGGCAGGCCCGGATATCCATCAACTCCGAGGTAGAGGCTATGCTGTACTCGTTGTTGG
The DNA here is from genome assembly GCF_000512915.1 of Barnesiella viscericola DSM 18177. Lineage (GTDB taxonomy): Bacteria > Bacteroidota > Bacteroidia > Bacteroidales > Barnesiellaceae > Barnesiella > Barnesiella viscericola. Next base: position 2,624,760 of record NZ_CP007034.1, on the reverse strand, counting down.
CCACCCCGGTCAGGAAATAACTGAACAGGTCGGGCATGAACAGCAACCGGTCGGCCACGTCGAGCAGCGGACTCCCCTCCTGCTTCATGGCATAGAGCTGGAAGAGCGTATTGATGGCCATCACCTGCGTACCGGCCACGGCATAGTGCGCACTGGGATCGATGCGGGCAAAAACCTGCTCCGGCATGCCGTCGGTGCGGCTGTCGCGGTAGCACACCGGGTTGCCCAGCAGGTTGCCCTGCTTGTCAATCAACCCGAAATCCACCCCCCAGGTGTCAATACCGACGCTCTTGATGCGGTAGCCCTTGTCGACGGCCATACGGATTCCCCGTTTCATATCTTCAAACAACGAGAGGAAATCCCAGTAAATGTGTCCGCCCATGCGCACCTGCCGGTTGGGGAAGCGGTAGACGGTTTCCAGTTGGAGCCCTCCTTCGGCGGGGTAGCCGGCGATTACACGCCCGCTACCGCCCCCGAAATCTACGGCGAGATAGGCTTCTTTCATGGGGTCTTCTTTCCTAATACATACGTTTCCAGGTCGTCAATCTCGGCAGGCGAGAGGGTGCCGTACCGTCCCCCCGAAAGGATAATGATGCGACAGGCCATCTCGAAAAACATGGCCCGCTCGAAAGCCTGGTCAAAATCTTTTCCACACACCACCTGACCGTGCTTCCGCAACAGGACGGAGTTGTGGTCCTTCATGGCGGCAATGACGGCAGCAGCCAACTCCTTCGAACCCGGCCGATAATAGGGAATCACGGGAATCTCGGCCCCCACGTGACAAGGCACCTCGGCCGTCACGTTGAAGTCCTTCGGCTGTTCCGACATACAGGCCACCGCCGTGGCATAGGGCGACTGGAAGTGGAGCACCACATTCACGTCGGGACGTTCTCGCAATACTCCCAGGTGGAATCCGCTCTCCATCGAGGGCTTCACGCCGTTCAGCACTTCGCCGGTTTCGAGCCGGCATACAGCCACCTTCTCCTTGGGCAGGACAGGTACCCACGAGCCGGTGCCCGAGAGCAGTACCTCATCGCCCACACGCCAGGATATGTTGCCGCTGCTGCACACGGTGAGCCCGGCATCGCCCACCCGATGGGCCTGTGCAATGAATTGTTCGATATGTTCGTTCGTTATCATAATCCTATAATACTTTCTTATACAAGTCCAAAATTATCTCTTCGTTTACTTCTCTCGGATTACCCGGCGTGCATACATCGGCATAGGCCGCCTTGGCCAGGCGCGGCAGGTCTTTCTCCTCGATGCCCAGTTGCGACAGGTGCTGCGGGATACCCACCCGCACGGCGAGATCCTTCACGGCTTTCACGGCGGCATCGGCAGCCTCCTCACGGCTCATGCCGGCGGAGTAGACATTCATGGCCTTGGCTATCTCGACATACTTGTCGAGTGCCGCGGGGGCATTGAACTCCATAACGGTGGGCAACAGCAAGGCATTAGCCACCCCGTGAGGAATATCGAAGATGGCTCCCAGCGGGTGGGCCATACCGTGTACCACACCCAGACCGACGTTCGAGAAGGCCATGCCGGCGATGTACTGAGCCACGGCCATACCGTTGCGGGCCTCGGCATTGGTCGGCTCGTTCACAGCCGTTTCCAGGTAGCGGGTTATCATCTCGATGGCCTTGATTTCAAACATGTCGCTCATCTCCCAGGCACCTTTGGTAATGAGTCCTTCGATGGCATGGGTGAGCGCATCGAGCCCGGTCGATGCGGTGAGGCTCTTGGGCAGGGTGTACATGAGTTCGGCATCGACAATGGCAATGGCCGGAATGTCGTTCGGGTCGACGCAAACCATCTTCTTCTGATTCTTCTCGTCGGTAATCACATAGTTGATGGTCACCTCGGCAGCCGTACCGGCAGTGGTGGGCAGGGCAATGATGGGGACCGATTTCTTCTTGGTGTCGGCCACCCCTTCGAGCGAAACCACGTCGCTGAACTCGGGATTGTTGGTGATGATGCCGATGGCCTTGGCCGTATCCATCGACGACCCACCGCCGATAGCGATGATAAAGTCAGCCCCCGAAGCAGCATAGGCGGCTACCCCGGCCTTGACATTGGAGACGGTAGGATTGGGCTTGATGTCACTAAAAATTTCATAAGGGATACCGGCCTGGCTAAGCACACTCAGCACCTTATCGGCCACACCGAACTTGATCAAATCCTTGTCGGTAGCGACAAAGGCCTTTTTCAACCCAAGGCGGGCAATCTCTTTGGGGAGCACTTCCCGAGCTCCGGGTCCGAAGTAGGAGACTTCGTTTAATACAAATCTGTTAATCATATGTATCAGTAATGGAATGATGGCCGTTCGGACCCGCCCCATACAAGCGGGAGCCCGAACGGCAATACTTGAATTGAATTAGATAAATTATTTATAAATAGGACCGTAGTTCCGACAAGCCCGATAGTCGGCGCCCTCCTTGTCCATGCCGAAGGCGTTCCAAGCAGCCGGACGGAAAATCTTGTCGTCGTCTACATTGTGCATGCACACCGGTATGCGGAGCATGGAGGCCAGCGTAATCAGATCCTGACCGATGTGCCCGTAGCTGATGGCGCCGTGGTTGGCACCCCAGTTGTTCATCACGGAGTAGACATCTTTGAACGCCGGCTTGTCGCACAAACGGGGTACAAACCAGGTGGTAGGCCAGGTGGGGTCGGTGCGCATGTTCAGCTTCTGGTGGATTTCGGGATCGATGGTAACCGTCCACCCCTCGGCAATCTGGAGCACAGGGCCAAGGCCTTTCACCAGATTCAGGCGCATCATGGTCACCGGCATGCCACCCTTGGAGAGGAAGTTGGACGAGAAGCCGCCACCCCTGAAGTAATCGCGGTCGGCCGGATACCAGGTCGTCGCCTTCAAGCAGTTCTCCACATCGGCCTGGGTCAGGTTCCACGGCTCCTTCATCACCGGGTTACCGTTCTCGTCGATGGCTTGTCCCGAACCGTCGAGCGTCGTGGCTCCGGAGTTGATGAGGTGAATGATACCGTTGGCAGCCAGGCCGGTCAACTCCTTGCCCGTGACCCGTTTCACAGCCTCGGGACTCCAATAGGTGCGCACGTCGGAGAAGATTTGGGCCCGGTTGGTCAGCAGGTGACCGAACAGCATGGCAATGCCGTTGCAGGCATCGTTCTCGGTAGCTACCACAAAGGCCTCGCGAATGCCGTTCCAGTCGAACGAGGTGTTGAGCAAAGCCTCGGGATAGTCGCCGTTGGGATAGAAGTCGGTCCACTGACGCTGTCCCTGGAACCCGGCGGCAATGGCATTGTGGCCCAACGCCTCTTCCTTGAAGCCCATCTCTTTGAGTTTCGGGTTTCCGGTCATCAGGTCGCGCATGATAATCATCATCTTCACGATGAACTCCCAGTCGGCATCCTTCTGCTCGCGGGTCTTGCGTTTTTCGGGACGGTTCTTGAAATCTTCGCCCTCGTTTACCTTGCAATATTTCTCGGTCCAGGCCATCGCTTTGGCATACTCCTCCTTGTCGTAGATACCTTCGGTCATGCGGCGAATGATTTCGGTCAGGTCGACCGACTCGTTGCGCATGCCCAGGTACTCCTGGAAGAAGTCGGGGTTGACGATAGAGCCGGCGATACCCATCGAGACACTACCCATCGACAGATAGGACTTTCCGCGCATCGTGGCTACGGCCTGGGCGGCACGGGCAAAGCGCAGAATCTTTTCGGCTACATCGGCCGGTATCGTATTGTCGTCTATATCCTGCACGTCATGGCCATAGATGCCGAAAGCGGGGAGACCCTTCTGGGCATGCGCGGCCAACACGGCGGCCAAGTAAACAGCCCCGGGACGCTCGGTCCCGTTGAACCCCCATACGGCTTTCGGATAGTAGGGATTCATATCCATCGTCTCGGCGCCATAGCACCAGCAGGAGGTCACGGTGATGGTCGACCCTACCCCTTCGCGTTCAAATTTCTCGGCACAGGCTGCGCTCTCGGCCACACGACCGATGGTGCCGTCGGCAATCACACACTCTACGGGACTTCCGTCGCCATTCCTCAAATGGGTAGAAATCAGTTCGGCCACGGCTTTGGCCAGATTCATGGTCTTCTCTTCAAGACTTTCGCGAACGCCACCCTGGCGCCCGTCGATTGTGGGACGAATCCCGATTTTCGGATATTTTTTCATGGTTTTACATTATAAAAAGTTCATACATATATCGTTACAAATCATTGCGTTTTTCATCGGGGTATCACTCCTTTTTCCCCACCCTCACACCGAGTGCCGCAGATGCACCTCGGTAGGAAGATATTCATGCACCGGCTCTCCTGTGGTGATAAACCGGGTTAACTTCCGCCCCATCTTCTCCCAGTCGATACTGATGGCGGTGATGCCATCGTCTATCACTTCGTAGGCCGGGGTATCGTTATAGGCCACAAGACCGAAATCGACACCACATTTGAGTCCCTCCGCCCGGCTACGCTTGATGACATTCACCACGTCCATCTGCCGGATTACGATGTAGGCCGTCCCCTGTTCTATCCGGTCGAGTCCATCGGTCTCCATTACCTCGACGGGCAACCCATTATCCCGCCCATACTGCTCGAAACTCCGTATTGAACTCCTCGGGTGCTTGGAATCCGGCGAAAACTGGAAAACAATCTTCCTGTATCGGCACAGCCGGTCCGACAGTCGGGTCAAAGCCCCATAAAAAGCCTCGTCGAAATCCTGACAGATATACGAGCAACTCCCCTTGTCGAACTTGCCGAAATCGAGAAGCAGAAGTCGCGACGGATTTATCTTACCCAAAAGCGGAGAGAACTTCTCGTTGTCGAAATTCATCACCACATAGTAATTGTACCGCCCGATGGCCTCGTGAAGCACTGTGTTGAAGATGCGCTCGTTGTACTGGTGGAACCACAAGTCTACCTTATAGGAGGAAGCAAGCCCCTTTATAAAACTGTTGTATAGCGTATCCTTGAAAGGTGAATATTCGTCGAGCAACAGAAAAATCCGCTCCTGCCGATTGATTACGTAGTAACCCTTCCCCGGAACGGCATCGATCAACCGTCGCTCTTTCAACAGAGAAAAGGCCTTGAACACCGTATCGCGAGACACGCCATAGGCCTCGCTGAGGCAATTGATGGAAGGCAGTGCCGAACGGGTTTTGTACCGTCCCATTCGGATATCCTGCTCGATAATATCCGACAGTTGCTTGACCTTGGTAGACTGTTGTCCGAAATTCATCTCCTCGCGCATATACAGCCAGCCAACTGTGCTGAACTGTGCTGACTCAAAGGAACGGATTTTATTCAGAACTACCAAAGAATATCGTATGTTTAAGAGCAGGTTACACACTCTCTTCTCCCCGAAACCGGAGAAAAGATTCTCCTTGAAAACGAAATGACAAAGGAGTAGCTACCCCATACCACAATTTCTAAAAACCCACGGCAAATACTTGTACCCTTCGAGATTAAATTGTAAATTGCACAAAAGCAAAGTTTCAAGGCTGCATTACACAATCCGCCCCAACCTTAAAACGACAAGAGACTATGGTAATTTACTGTGCAATATGATAACAGACATACTATGACAGACAACGAATTGACGCAGCGTGCCGACACACAGGCATGGCCTTTACCAAGTTTTTATTTCAAAGTATCTATCTCAAACGTAGGCGACATTTCGTGCAGCGAAGTGTCGGGACTGGAAACAGAATATGAAGAAATCACTTATCGTGCAGGCGACACTCCGGTCTTCACCAAGCTGAAAATGCCGGGACTGAGAAAAGCAGGCGATCTGACCATCAAACAGGGAATATCGAAAGATAACAAAGCCGTGCTCGACTGGGTAGACCAAGTGAAGCAGAACATAATCCAGCGCGAAACGATGACGGTGAGTCTGTTGGACGAATCGGGTAACCCCGTACAAACCTGGGAAGCGGTGAACGCATGGCCCAAGAAACTCACCCGAGAGAAGATCAAGGCCAATGAAAACGCATACTCCTTCGAAACGCTGGTCATCGCCCACGAAGGGGTATATGTGAAATAATCCTCTCATCTTTTTAGGTCGCCCCGGATACTCCCGGGTTATGTCGTCACCGAGCTCCCGCTCCCTTCTCCCCCATTCCGGCCGAAAACGAAAAAAGCTCCGATTCAAAATTGAATCGGAGCTTTTCCTGTTCTTGCCTTGTAAACTGGCGGTGCGGACGGGACTCGAACCCGCGACCCCATGCGTGACAGGCATGTATTCTAACCAGCTGAACTACCGCACCAGTTTCGTTTTGCGAGTGCAAAGATAGAACGCTTTTTCCAATTCTGCAACCCTTCGCTTCAAAAAAAAATGGAATTATTTTTCGACCGCCACAATCGGGATTCTGCCGGGCTACATCGAAGGGCCTCATTCTCAATCGCAAAGGTGTCGTCTTACAACAAATGGATATTGTGGCGTGCACACTCGGCAATCTGCTCCTCGGGCCAAATGCTGGCTTGCACCTCGCCGATATGGGCTTTCTGGAGCAGGAACATCGAGAAGCGCGACTGCCCGATACCGCCCCCTATCGAGAGGGGCAGTTCATCGTTGAGCAAGGCCCGGTGGAAATTGAGTTGGGCTCGCTCGGGACAACCACAGATGTCGAGCTGACGAAGCAGCGCCTCCTTGTCGACCCGTATGCCCATCGACGAGAGCTCGAAGGGGGTCTCCAACACGGTGTTCCACAGCACGATGTCGCCGTTCAACCCCAGATAGCCGTCGCTGTTGGGCGTAGTCCAGTCGTCGTAGTCGGGAGCCCGACCGTCGTGACGGGTACCGTCGCTAAGCTGCTGACCGATACCGATGAGAAAAATGGCTCCATAGCGACGGGCCGCCTCGGCCTCGCGCTCCTTGGGGGTGAGATGGGGATATTGCTGCAACAACTCCTCGGTGTGTATGAAGGTAATCTCGTCGGGCAGCGTGGGGGTGATGTGAGGGAACTCGGCATATATGAGACTCTCGCACTCCTTGATTACCCGATAAATGTTGCGCACGGTCTCTTTGAGGTATTCGAGGTTGCGGTCTTCGCGGGTGATGGTCTTCTCCCAGTCCCACTGGTCGACATAAAGCGAGTGCAGGTTGTCGAGCTGCTCGTGGGTGCGAATGGCATTCATGTCGGTATAGAGCCCGAAGCCCGGTGCTATATCATAGGCTCCCAGCTTCACCCGCTTCCACTTGGCCAGCGAGTGTACCACCTCGGCCCGACGGCCACCCATATCGGCAATGGGGAACGACACGGCCTGCTCGTTGCCGTTGAGGTCGTCGTTCAACCCCGTGCCCGACAAGACAAACAACGGGGCCGTCACCCGACGCAGGTTAAGTGCTTTGGCCAATCGCTCCTGAAAAGCATCTTTCAACATTTTAATGGCCATCTCGGTGGTTTCGGGTAAAAGTTTGAGTTTATAGCGTTGGGGGATAATCAGTGGCATTTGGTTTTCCTTGGTTAATATTTGAATTCAATTAGTGTAAAATCCCTGCAAATATATATCATTTTTCCAATAACAAAAATATTTACGTATCATTTTGAGAAGAAAATTCAAAATATCATATCTTTTCATAAAAAGAGTGTCTAATAATTTTAAATTTTTGAAACTAAATGACAAAATAGATTGTTTATAAATATGTACCGATAAAAATTATCTATTTTTGCAGCGCAAAAAAAATACAAGCCCGGGCAGCGCCGCAATGCGACAATATGGGTATTGCTCTCTTGCCCGACTTTTTCGACCTGACCACACAACAAAAATTCAGCCTCATGGAGACAACCCGATTGGAAACTGCCCCCGAGCTCACACAACCGGCTGCGACCGACTGCCTGGTGTTCAAACCCATTACCCTCAACTCGCTGAGCGAGATTGCCCCCTACCTGCCCCAACAGAGTTACCGCACCTGCGACTTCTCAATCGGCGGCATCTACATGTGGGTCGACTATTTCGGCTATGAGTATGCCATCTGCCACGACACGCTTTTCATTCGAGGCGGCGAAGAGGACCACTTGCAGAACACCGCCTTTGCCGTGCCGGTGGGCGCACTGGATTTAAAAGAGTCTATCCCCTTGCTGGGAGCCTACTGCCGGCAACACGGACAGCCCTTGATTCTCTCAGCCGTACCCGAACCGGCGGCTCAGACCATCGCCGGACTGTATGGCTGCCCCGTGACCGAACTGCCCGACTGGGGCGACTACCTCTACCGGGCCTCCGACCTGGCCACCCTCGTGGGACACCGCTTCAACAAGAAACGCAACCGGGTGAACAAGTTCAAGAGCACCTATCCCGACTTTCAATACGAACCTGTCACCGCACAGAATCTGCCCGAGTTGAAAGCCTTCTTCGACCGCTATATGCAGGCCTATCACAAGGACAGCGAACTCTTTGCCTACGAAGAGAGCAAAGTGGCTCAGGTGCTGCGCGAGTATGACCGGCTCCCCTTCGAGGGCGGACTCCTGCGCGTGGGGGGCGAGATTGCCGCCTTCTCGGTAGGCGAGGTGGTAAACGACACCCTCATCGTACACATCGAAAAAGCCCGGAAGGATATTGTGGGCGCCTACGAGGCCATCAACTATTTCTACTCGGCACAGATGGCCGAGACTCACCCCGAAGTGCAGTATATCAACCGCGAGGACGATGCCGGCGATCCGGGTCTGCGCGAAGCCAAACTCTCGTACAACCCCGAGACTATCTTGAAAAAATACAACATTCCCCTCGACAACTTTCTGCAATAGATATCGGGAGTTGTGGGTCCCGGGGTGCGAAATGTCACAAAAAGAGTGAAATGAGTGCTCTATTTGCTCAGTTTTATAGTCTATACATTTGTTTCTGCAATCGGTTTACCCTATTTTTGCAGTAGAGAAACAAGAGACACAAAAAACTGAGATATGAAAAAATTGACATGGGCCCTGCTGACGGCCCTGCTTCTTGCCGGAGCCTCTCCGGCAAACTGCTACGCCAAAAGAAAGAGTAAGAAAGAGAACCGAAAAGAACAGGTTAAAGACACGACCGTTCAAGAATCGAAATACGACAAACTCATCAAGGGAGCCAAAACACAAAAGGGTATGTTCACCCTGCACCTGACGACCGACAACAAGCTGCTGGTCGAGGTGCCCGACTCGCTGATGAGCCGCACCTTCCTGTTGTCGAGCCGGGTAGCCACCACAACCGACCCCAAGCTATTCGTGGCCGGCGAGATGACCACCGACCCCTTTATGATCAGGTTCAGCAAGAATGAGCAATCGCTCTTCATGCACCTGGTGCAACACGCCAACATCATCGACCCCAAGGACCCCATCGCCGCCTCGTTCGACCGGAATTTCGGCGACCCTATCATCAAGGCCTTCAAAATCGAGGCCAAGAACGGGAATGACGTGGTGGTAGACATGAGCGACTTCTTCAAGACCAACGAGAAGATTATCAGCCCCATGCCCAGCAAGCCCTCGTCCAAGATAAAGACGGGCACCTACACGGCGGCCAACTCCTATATTCTGGGAGTCAAGAGTTTCCCGCAAAACTGTGAGATTCGCTCGGTGCTCAGTTTCACCGGCGACAACATCTGCACCGTGACCATGCACCGCTCGCTGGTACTGCTGCCCGAGCAACCCATGCGTCCCCGCATCTACGACCGCCGAGTGGGCTTCTTTTCGAGTACCAAAAACATCTATACCAGCGACAAGGACCGCATAGACCGCACACAATACATTCACCGCTGGCGGCTCGAACCGAAGGACGAAGATCGCGAAGCCTACCTCAGAGGCGAACTGGTAGAACCCAAGAAACCGATTGTCTTCTACGTCGACAGTGCCTTCCCCGACAAGTGGCGCGACATCGTGAAACAGGGTGTGGAGGACTGGAACACCGCCTTTGAGGCCGCCGGGTTCAAAAATGCCGTCATCGCCCGCGACTACCCGAAGAACGACCCCGATTTCGACCCCGACGACATGCGGTACAGTTGTGTGAAATATGCCGTGACCGATATTGCCAATGCCATGGGTCCGAGCTATGTCGACCCTCGCAGCGGCGAGATACTCACGGCCGATGTCATCTGGTACCACAACGTCATCTCGCTGGTACACAACTGGCGGTTTGCCCAGACGGGAGCCGTCGACCCGCGAGTGAGACAAGAGACTTTCGACAACGACGTCATGCGCGAGTCGCTGCGCTACGTAGCCTCACACGAGATAGGCCACACCCTGGGGCTCATGCACAACATGGGGGCCAGCTACGCGTTCTCCATCGACTCGCTGCGCAGCCCGTCGTTCACCCAGAAATACGGAACCACACCCAGTATCATGGACTATGCCCGCAACAACTTTGTGGCTCAGCCGGGCGACTATGAACGCGGCGTGCGCCTCACCCCGCCCGTCTTGGGAGTCTACGACATCTATGCCATCAACTGGGGCTACCGACTTATTGCCGACGCCCCCACCCCGCAGGACGAAGTGGCTACTCTCGACCGCTGGATTGCCGAGAAGAAGGCCGACCCCATGTACACCTTCGGGGCCCAACAATACCCCGATACCTACGACCCTACCGACCAGACCGAGGACCTGAGCAACGACCACTTCAAGGCCGGTGAGATGGCCATCTCGAATCTCAAACTCATCGTAAAGAACTTTGAGCAATGGTTCTTCGACGAGGGGAAAGACTACCGCACGATACGCGACGAATACTCGGCTCTTGTGCAACAGTACAACCGCCACCTGCGCCACGTAATACCCTACATCGGCGGGGTGCTCTATACCGAGGTGCGCCAGGGCGATGACACGTTGCCCTACATCTACCTCGACAAGGCTACCCAGCGGAAGGCGTTGAAATGGATTCTCAACCAGGCCCGCACCTATCGCGACTGGCTCACTCCCGCCGACCTGCTGCAACGTATCGGTGCCAACGTCAACTATGCCAGCGCGATACACCGCATGCTCCCGTCCAGCCTCATCAAGCCGTCTACCCTCTTCCGTATCCACGAGGGCGGAGCCATCAACCCGGTCAAAAACTACACCGTCGACAGCTACCTCAACGACGTAATTGCCGAGGTATTCAAGGCTACCTACCAGGGACGGAAGTTGAACGACGTGGAGCGCGACCTGCAAAGCGAAACCATCGAGCAACTCATACAATACTCCGACCTGCAAGGGACACCCGTAAAGATAAACCTGAATCCCCTGACCGACGACATCGACCTCGACGGGGCACCCTTCCCGTGCAGCCATGCGCTGTGCCACCAGGTCGGGGAGCAATCGTTTACCCGGTTCACGACGGGGCCCTCGATGTCTGTGGCCGAGATGGCTCCCTACATGACCGGCGCCCTCAAAAAGATACTCTCGCTCTACAAGCAGAAGAGAGCCGCCACGGCCGACAGCGCCACCCGCAATTTCTATGACTACCAGATTATCCACATTGAAAAACTGTTTAACAACTAAACAAAGAGGTAACCAAAAGCATTATCTGTAAGGTACCTCTTTGGAGTACGACATATGAAAGAATTTATCCTAACCCAAGAAGAAACCGAACGCACCGTCCTGGTAGGACTGATTACCAACACCCAGAACGAGGCGAAAGCCAACGAGTACCTCGACGAGCTGGCCTTCCTGGCCGAGACCGCCGGAGCCGAGCCCGTGAAGAAATTCCTGCAACGGCTCGACATGCCCAACTCCCGCACCTTTGTCGGCGCAGGCAAGCTGGCCGAGATAAAAAACTACATCGACGAGAACGAGATAGGTATGGTCATCTTCGACGACGACCTCTCGGCCAAGCAGGTGCAGAACATCGAGAAGGAGCTGCAAGTGAAGATTCTCGACCGCACCAGCCTCATTCTCGACATCTTTGCCAAACGGGCCCAGACGGCCAACGCCAAACGGCAGGTCGAACTGGCTCAATATCAATACCTGCTCCCCCGCCTGACCCGCCTGTGGACTCACCTCGAACGTCAACGGGGCGGTATCGGCATGCGTGGTCCCGGTGAGACGCAAATCGAGACCGACCGCCGTATTATCCTCGACAAGATTTCGCATCTGAAAGAGGAGCTGAAAAGCATCGACCGCCAGAAGAGTATCCAGCGCAAAAACCGCGGCAAACTGGTACGTGTAGCGCTGGTGGGATATACCAACGTGGGCAAGTCGACCCTCATGAACCTGCTGGCCAAAAGCGAGGTCTTTGCCGAGAACAAACTCTTTGCCACCCTCGACACCACGGTGCGCAAGGTGATTGTCGACAACCTGCCCTTCCTGCTCTCCGATACCGTAGGCTTTATCCGCAAACTGCCCACCCACCTGGTCGACTCGTTCAAGTCGACCCTCGACGAGGTGCGCGAAGCCGACCTGCTGCTCCATGTGGTCGACATTTCGCACCCGGCCTTCGAGGAGCAAATCGAGGTGGTGAACAAGACGCTTCAAGAGGTGTGCGACTCGACCAACAAACCCATGATTCTGGTATTCAACAAAATCGATGCCTTCTCCTACGTAGAGAAAGCGGCCGACGACCTCACTCCCCGCACCCGCGAGAACATCTCGCTCGACGAACTGAAAGAGACCTGGATGGCCAAGATGCACGACAACTGCATCTTCATCTCGGCCCGCGAGAAGAAAAACATCGACGAGTTGAAGGCACTGCTCTACCAACGGGTCAAGGAGATACACACCACGCGATTCCCCTACAACGATTTCCTCTTTCAGCACTACGACGAAATCGCTACCGACGAAGAAAAAGAAGAATCCTGACCCAATAAATTGTTTCACCGCGGGCTATCCTCCGGCCTCATTCAACAACGAGCATATGACAAAATATCGCAAACTCAACCGCACGGAAATCGAACGGCTCACCGCTCAGGAGTGCATGGCCGACAACTGGAACCAAGTACACGTAGCCGAGGGCTTCTCACCCGCATACATCGCCCACACCCGATTCTCGGGCGAGGTCTATCTGGGACGATTCGAGCAGGAAATCGAGTTGCCGGGAGGATTAAGGAAACACGCCGGATTGCGCCACGTCACCCTGCACAACTGCACAATCGGCAACAATACCCTCATCGAAAACATTCCCAACTATGTGGCCAACTATCAGATAGGCGACTACTGCTACATACAGAATGTCAACCTGCTGCTTACCGAGGGAGAGAGCTGTTTCGGCAACAACACCGAGGTTTCGGTGCTCAACGAGACGGGTGGCCGCGAGGTCCCCATCTACAACCGACTCTCGGCCCAACTGGCCTACATCGTGGCCATGTACCGCCATCGCCCCGACCTCATCGGCCGGCTGGGCCAAATGATAGCCGACTACGCCCGTTCGGTCAAAAGCACCCGCGGCACGATAGGCAACGGTGTCCATATTGTCAACACGGGCACAATACGCAACGTCTGCATCGGCGACGCCTGCCGCATCGAGGGGGCTTCGCGCCTCGACAACGGCACCATCAACAGCTGCACCGAAGCTCCCGTGTACATCGGGGCCAACGTCACGGCCGAAGATTTCATTATCAGTTCGGGAGCCTGCGTGAGCGACGGGGTGGTTCTGTCGCGCTGCTTCATCGGGCAAGCCTGCCACCTCACCCACCTCTTCTCGGCCCACGACTCGCTGTTTTTCAGCAACTGCCAGGGCGAGAACGGCGAGGCCTGTGCCATCTTTGCCGGGCCCTACACGGTGACCATGCACAAGTCAAGTCTGCTCATCGCCGGCATGTTCTCGTTCCTGAACGCCGGCAGCGGCTCGAACCAGAGCAACCACATGTACAAGCTGGGGCCCATTCACCAGGGGGTTGTCGAACGCGGGTCGAAAACCACGAGCGACTCCTACATGCTGTGGCCCGCCAAGATAGGTGCCTTCTCGCTTATCATGGGGCGGCACGTCACCCACCCCGACACCTCGGGCATGCCCTTCTCCTACCTCATCGAGCACGGCAACCGCTCTTACCTCGTACCGGGTGCCAACCTCAAAAGCGTGGGCACCATACGCGATGCCCAGAAATGGCCCAAACGCGACCGGCGCACCGACCCCGACAAACTCGACTGCATCAACTTCAACCTGCTGAGCCCCTACACGATTCAAAAGATGTTGCAGGGTATCGACACCCTGCAAGGGCTTAAACAGACTTCGGGCGAGACCTCGGAGTGCTACTCGTTCCAGAGTACCACCATCAAAAACAGTTCGCTCGAGAAGGGTATCAACCTCTACACCCTGGCCGTGCACAAGTTCATGGGCAACTCGATTATCAAGCGGCTCGAAGGAACCCCCTTTGCCGACCTCGACGACCTGCACAGCCGACTGCAACCCACCGACCCGCTGGGTGAAGGCGAGTGGATAGACCTGGCGGGACTCATCATTCCCAAGCAGGCCATGCAGGAGGAGATTGAGCGCATCGTACACCAGAGCGACTATACGCTCGAAGCGGCCGAAGCCTTCTTCCGCACGCTGCACCACCGCTACTACGACATGGAGTGGACCTGGGTATGCTCGAAGATGCAACGCTGGTACGGCAAGAGCATCGACCAACTCACCCCTCAGGATATCATCGGCATCGTGCGGCAATGGAACGAAGCCGTCGTATCGCTCGACCGCATGCTCTACGACGACGCCCGCAAGGAGTTCTCGATGATTTCACGCATCGGATTCGGCGTCGACGGCTCGGCCAGCCAACGCGATTTCGACTTCGAGCAGGTGCGTGGCGAGTTCGAGAGCGACCCCTTCGTCAAGATGGTATGCCGCCATATCGAGGAGAAAACAGCCCTAGGCGACGAATTGCTCGAACGGCTTAACCGGTTAATAGATAAAACCACCGACGAATAATCGGCAAGATTCTGATAAGCCAGTTATCATATAGAGTAACAAGTCACCCCGCATCGAGATGCGGGGTGACTTGTTCATGCTGTTCCGCGCCACAACGCGGAATCCAGGGCATATCAAGGGAAAAAGATTTTCGAGAGCTAAGGAACACTATCGGCTCTCGTCACTCAGGATTTGCTGAAAAAAGGCAGAGACCTGTTGCTCGATGTCGCCCAGCATGCGCTCTACCCGGCGGTCGTTCCACGAGCCGGAGCGACGGGCCTCGTCGAGCAGCGTGCGACTGCGGGCATAGACCTCCTTTTCGAGGCCGAGCAGTTGTTGTGTGATGCCGCTACCATCGGACCGGAAGAGACGGGCCATGTGCAGATAGTGCGACCCGCTGCCCCGCTTCACGGGAAAGGCCTCCTGCTTCAAAGCGTTGGACCACTCGCACAGAGACGAACGCACCGTATCACCCTGAGCCTGCAACAAGGCGGGTATCCCACTGTTGCAACCGAGCCATACCGGCAACACGATAGAACAGGGCGGATAGCCCAACACCGTCCACATCGTGGTAAAGGCGGGCGACTCACCGGGCCTTACCCCCTCGACCACCAGCGAGGCCGAGGTGCTGTATCGCGGAATGAAATCCTGATCGACCACCCAGTTGTCGCCCGAGAAATCGCGCCCCAGAAAAGCGTGATAGAACGACCGGGAGCAAACACCGGTGAGCCATTCGGCCGTAACCGCTTTTTGTTCCGCCACAGGAGCAAACAACTCCTCGGCGTGGTCGTAGCGGATATAGCCGAGCCCCTCGTCGGGACGACCCGACATCGAATAGTTGGTGCGCAACAGATAACCGTTGGGACTATCGGCCGCATCGTAACGGAACACCTCGTAGTTGTTCACCTCGAAATAGGCGGCACCCCCTTCGGCATCAATCACCCCGAAGTTGGCCTCCACCCCGATGGGCCGGGGCCACTCGGCGAGCAGCCGTTCAAAGTCGTCGACCGTGCGGCACACGGCCAAAGCGCGCTTCATCACCACCCCCTCGCGGTCGGCCAGCGACGAGGTGTCGTTTTTCAGATTATACGAGGCGGTATTCATCACGGCAAAACCGGCACTGTTGTAACCGGTCCACACCTCACGGGCCAGCGTGTCGACCCCGTTCACCAGCCCCACGAAAGAGAGTTGCCCCTTGACGGCATCGAAACGCACGATGCGGTTGTTCAAGTCGGACGAATCGCGATGTTTCCACAACAGCGGACGACCGTCGGGGGTCACCCGTCCCGATACGACTGCCGAGGTACAGGCCCAGGCCGAAGCCCCGGCCACCAAACACAACAGGAGAAATATAGCTAAGCGTTTACACATAATTCTGCTTTTTAACCAGAGCAAAGATAATAAAAGGCGAGAGTAGAGACAAACGAAAACATAGTTTTCAAGTTTGGCCATACCGAGCCGAATCCTATCTTCTGTAAACGAAAGATGAGTGGAGAATAAAATATCTGTACTATCTTTGTAAAAACTAAAAACAGAACCCACATAAAGATATGCCTCATTATATTTTTGAAATAGAGATGCAGGTGCGCGACTACGAATGCGACATGGAGGGCATTGTCAACAACGCCATCTACCTGCATTACCTCGAACACACCCGCCACGAATTTCTGTCGTCTACGGGAATTACGTTTGTTGAGATGCACCAGCAGGGTATCGACCCGGTTGTCAACCGCATCGAAGTCAACTACAAGGCACCGCTGCGCAGCCGCGACCGATTTGTCAGCAAGCTGTACATGCGTCGCGAGGGCATCAAGTTTGTGTTCTATCAAGACATCTACAAAGTGTCGGGCGAACTGTGCATCAAAGCGGTGGTCGAGGTGGTGGCTACCTCGAACGGACGAATCACCCGTGGCGAAGAGTTCCTGCCCTACTTCGAAAAATTCCTGCAATAACCGTTTGCCCACAATACCATGGAACCAGAGGTGCTATACCGCATCGCGCTCTCCCGCATCAAGGGAATGAACAAATCGCTGGCTCAGCATATCCACGAGACGGTCGAGAGCCTCGAACTCTTTTTCAGTCTGCCCGAAAACCAACTGCGGGAGCTGACTGGAATCAGCGGCCGCATGCTCCAAGACGACATTCGTCGCGAAGCCATGCAGAAAGCCCGCCAGGAGATGGAGTTTCTCCAAAAGGGGAACATCACCCCGCTCTACTTTACCGACCCGGCCTACCCGACCCGGTTGACCGAGTGTGTCGACGCGCCTCCGCTGCTTTACTACCGGGGTACGGCCGACCTGAATGCGGCCAAGGTGGTGAGTGTGGTAGGCACCCGCAGGGCCACGGAGTATGGCCGGAGTTTCTGCGAAGCACTGGTTCGCGACCTGGCAATCGGCTTTCCCCAACTGATTATCGTGAGCGGGCTGGCCTACGGTATCGACATCTGTGCTCACCGTGCGGCATTGAAGCAGGGACTCGACACGGTGGCCGTACTGGCCCACGGGCTCGACCACATCTACCCGGCCAGCCACCGAAACACAGCCATCGAGATGGTTTCGCACGGTGGGCTCCTCACCGAGTATCCCGGCTATCACCCCATGCACCCGGCCTTCTTCGTGGCCCGCAACCGCATCGTAGCCGGATTGGCCGACGCCGTGGTCATCGTCGAGTCGCGCGAAAAGGGGGGCGCCCTCATCACGGCCGGTATTGCCGAGAGCTATCACCGCGACGTCTTTGCCCTGCCCGGCGATATTCACCGCGAGACCTCGGCCGGCTGCAACCAACTGATTCGCCGCAATCGGGCGGCTCTCATCACCTCGGCCGACGACCTCGTCGAGGCCATGTGCTGGAAGGCGCCGCGTCGCGAGGCGGTGCAACGGTCGTTCTTCCCCGACCTTACCGACGAGGAACAAACTTTGGTCGACTACTTGAAAGAACGGGGCGAAGGGCAGATAAACCGCATGACGGTCGAACTGGACCGCCCCCTGTCGCAACTGCTGTCGGTGCTGGTCGAACTGGAATTCAAGGGAGTTGTCAAGGCACTGCCAGGCGGAGTCTACAAGCTGTAACCTCCCACCCTCAAAAAAAATCGGGAGAAAAGGGGCTGCCACCCGCTCTTCTCCCGACCTCAGGATTTTTCTCTTTTATACGGTCCCTCTACAAATAGGGTTGCGTATCTTCGTCACAACCGGTGTGCTCGTCGCAGCAGTCGCAATGGCCGTCGCAATGCTCCTCCTTCACTTCGAGTTCAAAGGTGGCATGGTCGATACCCAATTGGTGCAAAGCCTGCTTCAACCTGTGTTTCACCTCGTGCATGCGCAAGATGTCGCGCACGACCACATGAGCCGTCAAGGCGGTCTGTGTGGTACTGATGGCCCAGATATGCAGGTGATGCACATTGATGACATCGGGGTCGGACGAGAGCGTCTGCTCGACCTTCTGCACGTCGATATTCTCGGGCACCCCGTCGAGGGCCAGCCGCAGACTCTCCTGCAACAGATGCCAGGTGGAGTAGAGGATAACCAGCCCCACCACGATACCGATAATGGGGTCGATGATATCCCAACCCGTGTACTTGATCACGACGCCCGAAATCAACACCCCCACCGACACCAGCGTGTCGGCAGCCATGTGCAGATAGGCCCCTTTGACATTCAGGTCTTTCGACTTGTCGGCAAAGAAGAGATAGGCGGTAAAGGCATTCACCACAATACCTATCGCAGCCACCCAGGCAATGGCCCCACCGTCGAGCGGGGCGGGATTGCGCAGCTTGTCGATACTCTCGTAGAGTATCACGGCCACGGCAATGAAAAGGATAGCTGCATTGAGCAGCGACACCAGTACGGTACTCTTCTTGTAGCCATAGGTATATTGCAACGAGGGTTTCGCCAACGAAAGCCTCAGGGCAAAAAGAGCCAGCACCAGGCTCACCACATCGCTCAGGTTATGCCCGGCATCGGAGAGCAGAGCCAGTGAATCGTAATAGAATCCGGCACCGGCCTCGGCCAACACAAAGACAATGTTCAGCACGATACCGATGATGAACGACCGATTGAGTTTCTGCAAATCGGGCGTCGGGTGCACATGATGGTGATGATGTGGTTCCATAGTTGCTATCTATTAAAAAGGTTTGAATCCCATGATTTCGCGCACGTCGCGCAGCGTTTTCGAGGCCGTCTCGCGAGCCTTCTCGGCACCCATCTTCACGACACGGGCCAGATAGGCCTCGTCGTTCTGAATCTCGAAGAAGCGCTCCCGAATGGGCAGTGTTACTTTGAGAATATCGTCGGCCAACTGTTTCTTCAAGTCGCCATAGCGGATTTCGCAGGTGTTGTATTTCTCCTCGAAATAGGCTACCGTATCGGACGAAGAGACAACTCGAAGCAACGTGAAGAGGTTCTCCACCGACTCGGCCTTGGGCGAGTTGGGAACTTTGGGACCCTCGTCGGTCACAGCCCGCATGATCTTCTTGCGCAAGGTCTTTTCGTCGTCAATGAGGTAGACGCAGTTGCCTTCCGACTTACCCATCTTGCCCGAACCGTCGAGGCCGGGAATTTTGATGGGTTCGCTGCCGAAGTTGAAATTCTGCGGTTCCTCGAAATACTCCACCCCGTAGGTCGAATTGAAGCGACGGGCAAAGCGGCGGGTCAACTCCAAGTGTTGTTCCTGGTCCTTCCCTACCGGCACATAGTTACCATGCTGGATAAGAATATCGACCGCCATCAACGTGGGGTATGTAAGCAGACCGGCATTCACCCGTTTGTTGGTGTTGTTACCGATAATCTCGTGCTCGATGTCGCCGTCGTTATCGGTCTTGATACCCAGCTGTTTGCGGGCCTTGTCCTTAAACGAGGCGGTACGCATCAACTCACCGATACCTACGTGCATATTCATCAGCAGATACATCTCCGAAATCTCGGGCACATCGCTCTGCACAAACAGGGTCGACTTCTCGGGGTCGAGCCCGGCGGCCAGATATTCGCAAAGGATATCGCGCACGTTCTCATGCAGCATCTTGGGATCGGGGTGCGTCGTGAGGGCGTGCAGGTCGGCTATGAAAAAATAGCTGTTGTATTTATCCTCTTCCTGCATCTTCACAAAATTGCGCAATGCACCGTAATAATTTCCCAAATGTAAATTTCCCGTGGAGCGTATGCCACTTACTACAACTTCTTTTCTCATATATCCTAAAATTTATCTTTCACTATTCTCTTTTTTACCTCCGGCCACTCTTACGAGAAATCCTGCCCTCGATGAGAGACACTTCCGGTAATCCTGTCGTTCAAGTCTTGCGCCGGTTTCATACCTCGGCAAAGGTACAAAAATCGCGATAAGATAGAATCTCATACCCCGAAAAAAAAAATGCCGTTCGAGACTACAAGGTACCATTCCACGGCTTGTCGGAGAGACAGGCCGACAATTGAGCCTCCATGGACGGGTTACCGCTCACGATAGAGATGTTGCGGCCGGTACGAAATGCACGCACCCTGCAAGTACCCACGGGAGCCGGTTTATCCATTGCTAAAAAAATAAAACCCGGCTTGTCACTCTCTCAAAGGGAGATTCAAGCCGGGAGACTTTTCGTTTTCAATTTTACTGTATCTTTTAATCCATATTCTCCACCTCTTCGATAGGAAGCTGACGTCTGAAAATCTCGCGGAAGGAGATAAGCGTTTCGGTGCGCGACAACCCTATCGGCTGCAACTTGGTGTGAATAATTTCGAGCAGGTGCTGATTGTTGCGGGCAAACAGTTTGATGAACATGTCGTATTGCCCCGTCGTGAAATGGCACTCGACCACTTCGGGAATTTTGCGAAGCTCTTCGACCACATGCGAAAAGTCACCCGGGTTTTTCAGATAGAATCCCATATAGGCACAAGTCTCAAATCCAATCTTGTTGGAATCCATGATGAACTCCGACCCTTTGAGAATACCCAGATTGGTCAGTTTTTGCACTCGTTGATGAATAGCGGCTCCCGATACATTACACTCCCGTGCCACTTCGAGGAAAGGTATGCGAGCATTGGCTGCTATCAGTTTCAGAATCTTATAATCCAATTCGTCTAATTGATGATGTCCCATGTGTTTTTTCGATTTTTTACAGCTGTTTTATCATATAGAGAGCAAAGATAGTAATAAATTTACATTATTCATTTATTTATCATATTAAATTTACAGGATATAATAGATGTTAGGAAAAATCAATCTCCCCATTTCCCGCCAACAAGTTTCAATTTGTAAGAAGAACCCCCTTACAGTAAGAGACTTCACCTACTCAAACGAGATGACAGATAGAATTTTGCCAATCGATTTTCATATTTTCAGCTTCTCTCTCCCCCTTGCTTATGGGCCTACCAATAACTTTACCACTATATTTTTTAAAGATTTATTTAAATCTATTATATTTGTACCGATTTAAATCCTACCGACTATGATACGAATTACCCCTGTCAATCCCCACGACGTGCAAGCACTCGATTTTATCGAACGCGTGTACACCGAGTCATTCCCCATGGACGAACGTCGAGACTTCGACGAGGTAGTGCGACTGTTACGGGAAAACGACGATTTTGCCATCGTACTGCTGTGCGACGAAAAGAATCCGGTAGGATTTATCTCGTACTGGCCATGGAGCGACTTTACCTATTTGGAACACTTTGCCATCGACAGTCGCTGCCGAGGAGCTGGCTATGGAGCCACGGCCATGACCGAACTGCTGAAACAGACCGGGAAACCGGCCGTGCTCGAAGTGGAGAAACCCGACGACGAACTGAGCCAGCGACGCATACGCTTCTATCAGCGACTGGGGTTTGTCTTGTCGCCACGACCCTATACCCAACCACCCTACTCGCCCGACCGGCATCCGCTCGAACTGCGACTCATGTCATACGGGGAGATTGACCTCGACCCAACCTTCGACCTCGTGGTCACTCGCATTCACAACCGAGTTTATGGTGTGGAATAGAGGGACTGAATACAGAGAAGTCACAGCCCCTCCCGACTCACAACCGAGGCAAATGTTAAATGCTGATTTTAACATATTAAATTGAGACAAATAGAAGGGTTATTAATATTATTATACTATTTTTGTACAAAAATATGCCGTGAGGCAAAACATTTTATTATGAAAAAACATTCTTTTCTAAAATATTGCACATATATACTGCTCGCTTTCATGACCGTATCGTGTGCGACTGGAAATAAGGAACAAAAGATTGTTACCGTAACCGTACAACCTCAGAAGTATTTTGCCGAGAAGATTGCCGGCGACCGCTTCAGCATCAACTGCATCGTACCCCCGGGCAGCAACCCCGAGGCTTACGATCCCTCGCCATCGCATTTGGTCTATGTGGGCAAAAGCGTTGCCTATTTCAAAATAGGGCACATCGGGTTTGAACTGGCCTGGATGGACAAGCTGGAACAGAACAACCCGACGATGAAGATATTCGACAACTCAGAGGGTATCGATCTGCTCACAGGTACCCATGAGCATGGCGACGGCGACAGCCATCATCTCGAAGCCGACCCCCACACGTGGAGTTCGCCCAAAAACGCACGCATCATTGCCCAAAACATGTACGAAGCCTTTGTGAGCCTCGACCCCAACGGCAAAAAGGTGTATCGTGAGAACTATGAGAATCTGCTTGCCGAGATCAACCGGGTCGACTCGATTATCACGCAGCGGCTCGCACCGGCACATGGCACCATGTTTGCCATCTATCACCCGTCGCTCAGCTATCTGGCCAAGGATTACCACCTGCACCAGCTCAGCCTCGAATACAACGGCAAGGAGCCTTCGGCCTTCTACCTGAAAAAGGCGGTCGACGTAGCCAAAGAGAATCACGTAAAGGTTATCTTTATCCAGCAGGAATTCGATGCCAAACAGGCACAATCCTTTGCCCAGGAAATCGATGCCCGAGTAGTACCTATCAACCCGCTCAGTTACAACTGGAGCGAAGAACTTTTACACATAGCCGATGCCATTGCAGGAGAATAAAATCATATCCATCGAGAACCTGTGGCTCTCATACACCGACAAGAGTGTGCTCGAAGACATAAACCTGGACATCTACCAGGGTGATTTTCTGCTGGTCTCGGGACCGAACGGCGGGGGAAAGACCTCGCTGCTGCGCACCATACTGGGCTTGCAGAAGCCTACGCGGGGAGCCATCTATTTTTTCGAAAAGGGTGAGCCGGTCGACTCGCTCGACATCGGATACCTGCCCCAGAAAAACAGTATCGACAGCAAATTTCCCATTACCGTAGAAGAGGTCGTAGCCTCGGGTCTCATGGGCAAGAGCGCCAAGCGTCCCCAATCGGTACTGAAACGCGAAATAGACTACATGCTCGACCTCATGGGCATCACGGCACTGCGCGAAAGGCCCATCGGGGTACTCTCGGGCGGACAGTTGCAACGCACTCTTTTCGGCCGGGCACTCATCTCACACCCCGAGATGCTTATCCTGGACGAACCCTCGTCGTATATCGACCGCCAATTCGAGGTGCGCATGGTCGATATTCTTCGGGAGCTGTCGAGCCGGGGTACCACCATCATGATGGTATCGCACGAGATAGAGCCCTTCATCGCCCTGTCGAACCGCAACCTCTACATCGATCACACCCTGGGCGACCGATAACGGCCCGCACTCCCCTTACAACCTTACAACCTACATCGATGCAATAATATAACGCACCTGCCTTGTCATGCAGGTATGCCCGCTACCTATCGTCTATCCCCATTATCTTGTATCTAGCCACTACCTCTATTGATGGAGGGGCTGCCAGGGTCACCGTCTTTCCAGAAATTTCGTTCCACAAGCAAGTGTCATAAAAGCAAATAAAAAAGAGCAACCTGCGTGCAGGTTGCTCTTTTCATATAACATTGATTTAACGTTCTATCAATTGGAGAAGTCGGTTACGTTCTTGCGGTTGGCAAACACCCGATCGAACTCCTCTTTGGAGCCAACGATAAGTTTGTCGAACTCGCGTTGACCGGTACCGGCCGGAATCAAGTGACCGCAAATCACATTCTCCTTCATACCTTCGAGGGTATCGACCTTACCGTTGATGGCAGCTTCGTTGAGCACCTTGGTCGTCTCCTGGAACGAAGCAGCCGACATGAAGCTCGACGTTTGCAGAGCGGCACGGGTAATACCTTGCAGAATCTGCTCGGAGGTTGCGGGGATAGCGTCGCGCACCTGAATGAGTTTGAGGTCCTTGCGTTTCAAGGCCGAGTTTTCGTCGCGCAGCTTGCGGGCCGTAACAATCTGACCGGCTTTGAGCGTTTGCGAATCGCCCGGATCGGTAACCACTTTCTTGCCCCAGATACGGTCGTTCTCGTCCATGAAGTCGCGTTTATCGACGATTTGCTGTTCGAGGAAACGGGTATCTCCCGGGTCGAGAATCTGCACCTTGCGCATCATCTGACGAACGATTACCTCAAAGTGCTTGTCGTTGATCTTCACACCCTGCATACGATATACATCTTGAACCTCGTTCACGATATATTCCTGTACAGCCGTGGGACCTTTGATGGCCAGAATATCGGACGGTGTAACAGCACCATCGGACAGCGGCGTACCGGCACGCACGTAGTCGTTCTCCTGTACCAGAATCTGTTTCGACAGAGGCACCAGGTATTTCTTCGTCTCGCCCGTCTTGGAAACGACCGAGATTTCACGGTTACCACGTTTCACTTTACCGAAGATAACCTCACCATCGATTTCCGATACGACAGCAGGGTTGGACGGGTTACGGGCCTCGAACAACTCGGTTACACGAGGCAGACCACCCGTGATATCACCGGCCTTACCTACGGCACGCGGTATCTTCACGAACACATCACCGGTCTTGATCGTATCGCCGTCTTCAATCATCAAGTGAGCGCCCACAGGCAACGCGTATGTTTTGATTACCTGTCCGTTCTCATCGAGAATCTGAGCCGACGGTACGCGGGTACGGTCTTTCGACTCGATAATGATCTTCTCTTTCAAACCCGACTGTTCGTCCGATTCAACACGATAGGTAACACCCTCTTCGACGGCATCGAACTTAACTTTACCGCCAACCTCCGAAACGATAACGGCGTTGAAGGGGTCCCACTCGCAAATCATGTCGCCCTTCTTCACGGTGTCGCCGTTGTTGAAATACAACTTGGAACCGTAAGGAATGTTGGCCGACATCAATACCATCTTGGTGTTGGCATCGATAATACGCATCTCGGCCAAACGTCCTACCACAATCTGCACCTTGGTACCGCTGTCCGACACACTGTCTACGGTACGCAGCTCCTCGATTTCGAGGATACCGTCGTAACGCGAAAGCACGCTCGACACGGCAGCGATGTTCGAGGCGATACCACCGACGTGGAACGTACGCAGTGTCAGCTGTGTACCCGGCTCGCCGATGGACTGTGCAGCAATCACACCCACAGCCTCACCTTTCTGTACCATGCGGTTGTTGGCCAGGTTACGGCCGTAACACTTGGCGCAGACGCCTTTCTTCGATTCGCAGGTGAGTACCGAACGAATCTCGACTTGCTCGATAGGCGACTCTTCTATCTTCTGGGCAATAGCCTCGGTGATCTCTTCGCCGGCGTGAACCAGAATCTCGTTGTTCAGCGGATTCACTACATCGTGAACCGACACACGACCCAGGATTCTCTCGCCCAGCGAGGCTACTACCTCTTCGTTGTTCTTAATTTCGGTGCAAACCAGACCACGCAGGGTTCCGCAGTCCTCCTCGTGAATAATCACGTCGTGGGCTACGTCGACCAGACGACGGGTCAGGTAACCGGCATCGGCTGTCTTCAAGGCGGTATCGGCAAGACCCTTACGAGCACCGTGCGTGGAGATGAAGTACTCCAACACCGACAAGCCCTCCTTGAAGTTGGCCAAAATAGGGTTCTCGATGATTTGACCACCCTCGGCACCCGATTTCTGCGGCTTGGCCATCAGACCACGCATACCGGAGAGCTGACGAATCTGGTCCTTCGAACCACGGGCTCCCGAGTCGAGCATCATGAATACCGAGTTGAAACCTTGATTGTCGGCCGAAAGCTGCTTCATCAAGATGTCGGACAGACGCGAGTTGACGTGCGTCCAGGTATCGATAATCTGGTTGTAACGCTCGTTGTAGGTAATGAAACCCATGTTGTAGTTATTCATAATCTGCTCAACCTCGGCGTTACCTTCGGCAACCAATGTCTCCTTTTCAGGCGGTAC
Organism: Barnesiella viscericola DSM 18177; assembly: GCF_000512915.1. Taxonomy (GTDB): domain Bacteria; phylum Bacteroidota; class Bacteroidia; order Bacteroidales; family Barnesiellaceae; genus Barnesiella; species Barnesiella viscericola. The sequence goes on along the minus strand of NZ_CP007034.1, from coordinate 2,598,784 downwards.
GAGCACGTCGCCCAGGTTGAACGACAGACCGCCCTTGAAGGCCATGTAGTAACCCAGGTTCTTGATGTCGTCGAGGAACTGGGCCGAACGGGTTACACCGCATACCTTAATGACCCGACCGATGATGTCGCGCAACGATTTCTTCGAGAGAATCTCGTTGACATAGCCGATCTCCTGGGGTACGTATTGGTTCACCAGTACACGGCCTACCGATGTATTCTCGACCATGTGCTCGATGATGTTGCCTTCTTTGTCGATGTCTTTTACTACCACCGATACGGGAGCGTGCAACGACACCTTACCTTCGTTGTAGGCAATCTCGGCCTCTTCGGGGCCGTAGAATTTCAAGCCCTCGCCCAGCGAACCGGGACGCAGTTTGGTGATGTAGTACAGACCCAATACCATGTCCTGCGAAGGCACGGTGATAGGAGCTCCGTTGGCAGGGTTCAGAATGTTGTGGGCTCCCAGCATCAGCAATTGGGCTTCGAGAATAGCCTCGTTGCCGAGGGGCAAGTGTACGGCCATCTGGTCACCATCGAAGTCGGCGTTGAATGCCGTACATGCCAGCGGGTGCAGTTGGATAGCCTTACCCTCGATCATCTTGGGCTGGAAGGCCTGGATACCCAGACGGTGCAACGTCGGGGCACGGTTCAGCAGCACGGGGTGACCCTTCATCACGTGTTCGAGGATATCCCATACGACGGGCTCCTTGCGATCCACAATCTTCTTGGCCGATTTCACGGTCTTGACAATACCGCGCTCGATGAGCTTGCGGATAATGAAGGGTTTATAAAGTTCGGCTGCCATGTTCTTGGGCAGACCGCATTCGTGCATCTTCAACTCAGGACCTACAACGATAACCGAACGGGCCGAGTAGTCTACACGTTTACCGAGCAGGTTCTGACGGAAACGACCTTGTTTACCTTTCAAGCTGTCGGAGAGTGATTTCAACGGACGGTTGGCCTCGGTCTTCACGGCACTCGATTTGCGCGAGTTGTCGAGCAGCGAGTCGACAGCCTCTTGCAACATACGTTTTTCGTTGCGCAGAATCACCTCGGGGGCCTTGATTTCCATCAACCGTTTCAGACGGTTGTTACGGATAATTACCCGGCGATAGAGGTCGTTGAGGTCGCTCGTGGCGAAACGTCCACCATCGAGGGGAACCAACGGACGCAGTTCGGGGGGAATCACGGGAATCACCTTCAAGATCATCCACTCGGGACGGTTGCGCCCCTTGGAAGCCCGGAACGACTCAACCACTTGGAGGCGTTTCAAAGCCTCGGTCTTGCGTTGTTGCGAGCCGTCGGTGCTGGCGCGGTGACGCAGCTCGTAGGAGAGTTCGTCGAGGTCGAGACGGCACAGCAGATCATAGATAGCCTCGGCACCCATCTTGGCGATGAACTTGTTGGGATCGGTATCTTCGAGCATCTGGTTCTCGCGGGGAAGCGAGTCCATGATGTTGAGATATTCCTCTTCGGAGAGGAGGTCGTAAGTAGCCAGGTCGGTTTGAGGACCCGGTTGTATCACGATGTAACGCTCGTAATAGATCACGGCGTCGAGTTTCTTGCTGGGCAATCCCAACAGATACCCAATCTTGTTGGGCAACGAACGGAAATACCAGATGTGGGCTACGGGCACCACCAGTTGGATGTGACCCATACGTTCGCGGCGCACCTTCTTCTCGGTCACCTCGACACCGCATCGGTCGCAGACAATCCCTTTGTAACGGATACGTTTGTATTTTCCGCAATGGCACTCGTAGTCCTTGACAGGCCCGAATATACGTTCGCAGAAAAGACCGTCCCGCTCGGGTTTATAGGTACGGTAGTTGATGGTTTCGGGTTTCAGCACCTCGCCGCTCGAATTTTCCAAAATCTCTTCGGGCGAAGCCAAACCAATCGAAATCTTCGAAAAGTTACTCTTTATTTTGTTATCTTTTCTAAAAGCCATAAATGTTTAATGTATAAAGAGTTATTGGCCGGCCGTCACACAAGGCGACGGCCCGACCGTTTGGATTTTATTTTACTCTAAGTTGACGCTAAGACCGAGACCTCTCAACTCGTGCAGGAGCACGTTCAAAGACTCGGGGATACCGGGTGTAGGCATGGGCTCACCTTTGACAATAGCCTCGTAGGCTTTGGAACGGCCTACGACGTCGTCCGACTTGATGGTCAGAATCTCTTGCAACACGTGAGCGGCACCGAAGGCTTCGAGTGCCCAAACCTCCATCTCTCCGAAACGCTGACCACCGAACTGAGCTTTACCACCCAACGGCTGTTGCGTAATGAGCGAGTACGGACCGATTGAACGGGCGTGCATCTTGTCTTCGACCATGTGGCCCAGTTTCAACATGTAGATGACACCTACCGTGGCAGGTTGGTCGAAACGCTCGCCGGTGCCACCGTCGTAGAGGTAGGTCTTACCGTAGCGGGGAAGACCAGCCTTGTCGGTCCAGTCATTGAGGTCGTCGAGGCTGGCTCCGTCGAAGATAGGCGTAGCGAATTTCTCGCCCAGCTCGGCTCCGGCCCAACCCAGAACGGTTTCAAAAATCTGACCCAGGTTCATACGCGAAGGCACACCCAGCGGGTTCAGCACGATGTCGACGGGAGTTCCGTCGGCCAGGAACGGCATATCTTCCTGACGCACGATACGCGACACGATACCTTTGTTACCGTGACGACCGGCCATCTTGTCGCCCACGCTGATCTTACGCTTCTTGGCGATGTAGACCTTGGCCATTTGCACGATACCCGAGGGGAGCTCGTCACCAATCGAGATATCGAATTTCTTGCGACGCAACTCGGCATCATACTCTTTGTATTTCTTCAAGTAGTTGATGATGGTGGCACGAATCAACTCGTTCTTGGCAGCATCGGTCGTCCACTTGCTCACCTGTACGGTGGTATAGTCGATTTTATTGAGAGCAGCCTGGGTAAACTTGGTTCCCTTGGGAACGATGTCGGTACCCATGAAGTCTTTCACACCTTGCGAAACCTTGCCCTGAGTGAGGACGAGCAACTTGTCGATGAGAATGGCTTTCAAGCCGTTCATCTTCTCTTCATACTCTTCGTCGAGCTTGGGCAGAATGGCTTTGTCGCTCAGTTTCGATTTTTTCTTCTTGATGGCACGCGAGAAGAGGTTGGTACCGATAACTACACCTTTCAACGAGGGGGTAGCTTTCAACGAAGCATCTTTCACATCGCCGGCCTTGTCGCCAAAGATGGCGCGCAACAGCTTCTCTTCGGGCGAAGGATCCGACTCGCCTTTGGGGGTAATCTTACCAATCATGATGTCCCCGGGGTTCACCTGGGCACCCACGCGGATAATACCGCGTTCGTCGAGGTCCTTGGTGGCATCTTCGCTCACGTTGGGAATATCGGAGGTGAGCTCTTCCATACCGCGCTTGGTCTCACGCACTTCGAGCGAATACTCGTCGACGTGAACCGAGGTGAGGATATCTTCACGAACCATGCGCTCGTTCAGCACGATGGCGTCCTCGTAGTTGTAACCCTTCCAAGGCATGAAGGCCACTTTGAGGTTGCGGCCCAAAGCCAACTCGCCGTTCTCTGTCGAATAACCTTCGGTGAGAATGTCGCCGGCTTTCACACGGTCGCCCTTGTGGCAGATAGGACGCAGGTCAATCGTGGTGCTCTGGTTGGTCTTGCGGAATTTCGGGAGCTTATACTCTTTAACGGCATCTTCAAAACTTACAAACTCTTCGTCCTCGGTGCGGTCGTAGCGGATACGAATCACAGTGGCGTCGACAAACTCGACAACACCGGCGCCTTCGGCCATAATCTGGGTGCGCGAGTCGCGTATCAGCTGGCCCTCGATACCGGTTCCTACGATAGGAGCCTCGGGACGCAGCAGAGGTACGGCCTGGCGCATCATGTTCGATCCCATCAATGCACGGTTGGCATCGTCGTGTTCGAGGAAGGGAATGAGCGATGCGGCAATCGAGGCAATTTGCGTAGGCGACACGTCCATCAGGTTCACCTGGTCGGGCGACACGATGGGGAAGTCGGCATCCAAACGGGCTTTTACCTTGTTGCGGATAAAGGTACCGTCGTCGTTGAGCGGGGCATTACCCTGAGCGATAATCTGACCCTCTTCAACCTCGGCGGTCAGGTAGACAACACCTTCGGGCGACAGGTCCACTTTTCCGTCTTTTACCTTACGGTACGGAGTTTCGATGAAACCTAAATCATTAATCTTGGCATATACGCACAACGACGAAATCAGACCGATGTTAGGACCCTCGGGCGTCTCGATAGGACACAGACGACCATAGTGGGTGTAGTGCACGTCGCGCACCTCGAAACCGGCACGCTCACGCGACAGACCGCCGGGACCCAGGGCCGACATACGGCGCTTGTGGGTAATCTCGGCCAACGGGTTGGTCTGGTCCATGAACTGCGACAAGGCATTGGTACCGAAGAAGGTGTTGATTACCGACGATATCGTCTTGGCGTTAATCAGGTCGATGGGGGTAAACACCTCGTTGTCGCGCACGTTCATACGCTCGCGAATGGTGCGGGCCATACGGGCCAACCCTACGCCGAACTGATTGTATAATTGCTCTCCTACGGTGCGCACACGACGGTTGCTCAGGTGGTCGATATCATCGACATCGGTCTTGGAGTTAATCAGTTCGATGAGATACTTGATAATCTCGATGATGTCCTCCTTGGTGAGCACCTTCACGTCGGGCGAGGTGGAGAGGTTTAATTTCTTGTTTATTCTGTAACGTCCTACTTCGCCCAAGTCGTAACGTTTCTCCGAGAAGAAGAGGTTGGTGATAACCTCGCGGGCACTGGCTTCGTCGGCCGGCTCGGCATTACGCAACTGGCGATAGATATAGAGCACTGCCTCCTTCTCCGAGTTGCTGGAATCTTTTTGGAGGGTGTTGAAGATAATCGAATAGTCCGAGGTGTTTCCGCCTTCCTTGTGCAGGAGGATATTCTGAACACCCGATTCGAGAATGTCGGCGATGTGCGACTCTTCCAGGACGGTTTCACGGGGAATGACGATTTCGGTACGTTCGATGGAAACAACCTCGCCCGTATCTTCATCGACAAAATCTTCTACCCACGACTTCACCACATTACCGGCCAGACGACGACCGATAGCTTTTTTCAGGTTGGTCTTGGATACTTTGAGGTCTTCTGCCAGACCGAAGATTTCGAGAATATCCTTATCGGTCTCGAACCCAATGGCACGCAACAAGGTAGTCACGGGCAATTTCTTCTTCCGGTCGATATAGGCATACATTACGTTGTTGATGTCGGTAGCAAACTCGATCCAGGAACCGCGGAACGGAATGATACGGGCCGAATAGAGCTTCGTCCCGTTGGCGTGCGTACTCTGGCCGAAGAAGACTCCCGGCGAACGGTGCAGCTGCGATACCACTACCCGCTCGGCACCGTTGATGACAAACGTGCCTTTGGCCGTCATGTAGGGAATCGGGCCCAAATAAACGTCTTGGATTACCGTAGCGAAATCCTCGTGATCGGGGTCGGTACAATATAGTTTCAGCTTGGCCTTTAAGGGTACACTGTATGTCAACCCTCTTTCCAGACACTCCTCAATCGTGTATCTGGGCGGGTCGATATAGTAGTCCAGGAATTCGAGGACAAAATTGTTGCGCGTATCAGCAATGGGAAAGTTCTCGGCAAATACCTTGAAAAGACCTTCGTTTTTTCTCTTTTCAGGCGGAGTGTCAAGTTGCAAAAAGTCTTGAAACGACTTCAACTGAACTTCAAGAAAATCCGGATAAGGCAGCGGATTTTTGATTGAAGCGAAATTTACGCGTGGTTTACCTATTGTAGAAGACATTTAAAAATGGATTAAGTGAACTTAATTAAAAATATATACACAAAAAGGTTAAGAATCACCGACTAAGATGATTCTTAACCAACCTATCTGATAATCAGATATATTATTTAAGTTCAACTTCTGCTCCAGCGTCTTCGAGTTGTTTTTTCAGAGCTTCAGCATCAGCTTTAGCAAGACCTTCCTTGATGTTGTTAGGAGCACCATCTACGAGGTCTTTGGCCTCTTTCAAACCAAGGCCGGTGAGTTCTTTCACCAATTTAACGATAGCCAGTTTATTTGCACCAGCAGCTTTCAGAACTACATCGAACGATGTTTTTTCCTCAGCAGCAGCTCCGCCGGCAGCGGGAGCAGCAGCAACAGCAACAGCTGCAGCAGCAGGTTCAATACCATATTCGTCTTTCAAAATTTGAGCAAGTTCGTTTACTTCCTTTACGGTCAAGTTAACTAATTGTTCTGCAAAAGCTTTCAAATCTGCCATTTTTGTATGAATTAAATGTTATTATTCGTAATAATGTTTTTGTATAAAAAGTTATCTTTCTGATAGAGTCTGCAATACTCCATGGAGGGTCGAACCGCCTGACTGAAGAGCCGATACCACATTCTTGGCAGGAGACTGCAAGAGGGCGATAACCTCAGCAATAAGTTCGTTTTTGCTCTTGATGGCAACCAGCGTATCCAACTGATCGGCGCCGATATAGAAACCTTCTTCTACATAAGCGGCTTTCAAGACGAGGTCCTCAGAAGTTTTTCTGAATTCCTTGATCAGTTTGGCCGGAGCGTTACCTACATTCGAGAAGAACATTGTTGTAGAACCCTTCAACGAGCTGTACAGCGGCGTGTAGTCGGCATCGAGACCTTCGAGAGCCTTGTGCAGCAAAGCGTTCTTTACAACCATCATTTTGATACCTTCTTTGAAACATGCGCGACGCAGATTACTGGTTTTTTCGGCATTCAACGTAGCGGTTTCGGCGAGGTAGAAGCAGCTGTACTCCTTTACAGTGTCTGCTATTTGTGCAATAATAGTGCCTTTATCTTCCTTTCTCATAATTCCTAATTTTAGTTCTCGTCAACCGATTTGGGATCAATCTTGATACCCGGGCTCATTGTACTCGAAAGATAAATACTCTTGATATAAGCACCCTTAGCAGCAGTAGGTTTCAATTTGATCAACGTCGAAACAAACTCTTTTGCGTTGTCGCGAATCTGCTCGGCAGCAAACGAAATCTTACCTATCGAGGCATGTACTATACCGTTCTTGTCGACTTTGAAGTCGATCTTACCTTGTTTTACTTCTTTTACAGCTTTAGCCACATCGGTAGTAACCGTACCACTCTTGGGGTTAGGCATCAAACCACGGGGGCCCAACACACGACCCAGAGCACCGATTTTACCCATGATAGCAGGCATCGTAATGATCACGTCGATATCGGTCCAACCGCCTTTGATTTTCTCGATATACTCGTCGAGTCCTACATAGTCGGCACCGGCTTCTTTGGCAGCAGCCTCGGCATCGGGCGTACAGAGCACCAATACACGTACTTGCTTACCGGTTCCGTGAGGCAACGATACGACGCCACGAACCATCTGATTGGCTTTACGAGGGTCAACACCCAAGCGTACATCAATATCAAGCGATGCGTCGAACTTGGTAAAAGTAACATCTTTTACCAACTGAGATGCCTCGCTGAGTGAGTAGGCCTTCCCTGCTTCAATCTTTGCTAAAGCTAACTTTTGATTTTTTGTCAGTTTACCCATTTCAATTGAAGTTTATTAGTTATTTACCGGGAATTCCCCTTTTACGGTGATACCCATACTTCTCGCTGTACCAGCAACCATGCGCATGGCCGATTCTACGGTAAAACAGTTCAAGTCAACCATTTTGTCCTCGGCGATTGCTTTTACCTGATCCCAAGTGATCTCACCCACTTTCTTACGGTTGGGCTCGGCCGAACCACCTTTTACTTTGGCAGCTTCCATAACCTGAATGGCTACGGGAGGAGTCTTTACAACAAAGTCGAAAGACTTGTCGCTGTAATAGGTGATGACAACCGGCAGAATCTTACCGGCCTTGTCTTGGGTACGGGCATTGAATTGCTTGCAAAACTCCATGATGTTTATACCCTTCGAACCCAGAGCAGGTCCTACGGGAGGAGAGGGGTTTGCTGCACCACCTTTAATCTGTAATTTGATTTGTCCAGCAATTTCTTTAGCCATTGTTTTTAATTTTGATATTATTAAAATACCGAGGATTCATACAAGCGCGTAACCTCTTGTATTACTCCCGCTCTACTTGCGAGTTTTCCAATTCCAACGGAGTCTTGCGACCGAAAATCTTGACCATCACTTTCAGCTTCTTCTTCTCGTTGTTCACCTCTTCGATAATTCCACTAAAGCCGTTGAAGGGGCCATAGTTTACTTTTACCGTTTCGCCTACGTGATATACAACAGCAGGCTCGTCGCCTACTTCCTGCATCTCGTCCACAGCCCCCAACATACGATTAACCTCCGAAGGCCGCAAGGGCTCCGGTTGGTTAGATTTTCCACCCAGGAAATCGATTACGTTGGTGGTGTTGCGCAGGTGGTGAATCACCTCGCCTACTAAGATGGCTTCAACAAAAACATAGCCCGAGTAAAGGTTTTTCTCCTTTACCACTTTTTTCCCGTTACGTACGGTATAGACTTTTTCGGTAGGTATCAAGACCTGAAATACGTAATTGCCAAGATCAGTATTCTTGATTTCGGCATCAAGAACTTCCTTGACCTTGCTCTCTTTTCCGCTTATGGCACGCAGCACGTACCAGCCTCTTTTTTCTTCAGACATTGATTTACCTCCCTAATTAAAAACCTCCGTAAATAAGGTGCATGATTTTGTCGATACATTGGTCCATTGCAAATATCACGATGGCGATAATAAGGGAAGCAAACATAACCACCACTGCGCTATTTGCCAACTCCGATTTGGTAGGCCAAGATACTTTATGAACCAGTTCATTGTAAGAATCCTGGATATCGGCAAGTATTTTCAATTTCTTCATTGCTTCATTAAGTTTTGCACGGGTCGAGAGACTCGAACTCCCGACACCTGGTTTTGGAGACCAGTGCTCTACCAACTGAGCTAGACCCGTATAAAATCAGCCCCGCGTGAGGGCTGATTTTTATGATTTTTCAGTACTAAATTCGCGTGGAATATTAGTCGAGGATTTCGGTGATTTGACCCGAACCTACCGTACGACCACCTTCACGGATTGCGAAGCGCAGACCTTTGTCGCAAGCAACCGGCGTGATGAGTTTCACGTTGATGGTTACGTGGTCACCAGGCATTACCATTTCTACACCTTCGGGGAGAGTGATTTCGCCCGTTACGTCAAGCGTACGGATGTAGAATTGAGGACGATAGTGGTTGTGGAACGGAGTGTGACGACCACCTTCTTCTTTCTTCAAGATATAAACTTGAGCCTTGAATTCCGAGTGGGGTTTTACTTGTCCCGGGTGGCAGATTACCATACCACGTTTGATTTCGTTCTTGTCGATACCACGGAGCAACAGACCTACGTTATCACCAGCTTCACCTTCGTCGAGGATCTTACGGAACATCTCAACACCGGTTACAACCGATTTCTTGTCGGCACCCAAGCCCAGGATTTGTACCTCGTCGCCAACTTTTACGCGACCGGCTTCGATACGACCCGTAGCAACAGTACCACGACCAGTGATCGAGAATACGTCCTCAACAGGCATCAAGAAGGGTTTATCAACATCACGCGGAGGCAGAGGAATCCAAGTATCTACGGCGTCCATCAGCTCCATGATTTTCTCTTCCCATTTGGGTTCGCCATTCAAGGCACCCAGAGCAGAGCCACGGATAATAGGCGTGTTGTCACCATCATATTCATAGGCGTTGAGCAGCTCTCTCATCTCCATTTCAACGAGTTCGAGCATCTCTTCGTCGTCTACCATATCACATTTGTTCAGGAACACAACGATACGAGGCACGTTCACCTGACGGGCCAACAAGATGTGCTCACGAGTTTGAGGCATAGGACCATCAGTTGCTGCAACTACGATAATAGCACCGTCCATTTGAGCAGCACCGGTTACCATGTTCTTTACATAGTCGGCGTGACCCGGGCAGTCAACGTGTGCATAGTGACGGTTTGCAGTTTCATATTCTACGTGCGAAGTATTAATTGTGATACCACGTTCTTTCTCTTCAGGTGCGTTATCGATCGAGTCGAACGAGCGCATTTCCGAAAGACCTTTCTTTGCAAGAACCATCGTAATGGCGGCGGTCAAGGTCGTTTTACCGTGGTCTACGTGACCAATAGTACCAATGTTTACGTGGGGTTTGGTACGTTGAAACTGTTCTTTTGCCATAGTTTTGTATTTTTTATAAAATGATTAGCGTTTCTAAAAACTTGGAGCCGATGACGGGATTTGAACCCGTGACCTCTTCCTTACCAAGGAAGTGCTCTACCCCTGAGCTACATTGGCAATAATTTCTTTTTCGAGCGGAAGACGAGGCTCAAACTCGCGACCCTCAGCTTGGAAGGCTGATGCTCTATCAACTGAGCTACTTCCGCAATCTCTACGTGGGCAAAGATGGATTCGAACCACCGAAGGCGTAAGCCAGCAGATTTACAGTCTGCCCCATTTGGCCACTCTGGTATTTGCCCATTTCTTTTGTCTCCCCGGCAAAGGCCTCCGCCCTGCCGTCCGGCTCGCCCCGTTTCTTTTGCCGGGGACAATTTTGCACCCGCTTGTCACGCTGCGTGTCGGTGAGAAACGGGTGCAAATTTAGGCATTAATTTTAAACTACAAAAATATCAGTACATTTTTTTTACTTTTCTCTCATCTTTTCTTTGGATTTCACCAGCTGCTTGGCCAGTGCATCGACAGCCACATCGACCGCTTCTTCAAAAGAATCAGCCACTTTGCTCGAAAATACAGCTTCGTTTCTCGGGATAAGTACTTTGATGCCGGCCTCTTTATTTTGTGCCGTCTCGGGTTTTACCACCTTTAATGAAACCTCCACGGCGATGATACCATCGTAATATTGTTCGAGTTTGGATACCTTCTTCTGAATGAACTTTTCCAGTTTCTCCGATGCATCGAAATGAATAGCTTGAATACGAATTTCCATATTCCCTCCTTTTTTTATGGCTTCCTTTTCGGGAAAGCCTGGTTATAACTTTGTTTTAGCTCTTCAAACGTAATATGTGTATATACTTCGGTTGAAGCTAACGAATGGTGCCCGAGCAGTTCCTTGACACTATTGAGACCTGCGCCGTTGTTGAGCATGACCGAGGCAAAGGTATGACGCAGCACGTGCGGACTCTTTTTTTCGAGTGTGCATACCTGCGACAGGGCTTGCTTGACTACCCGATAAACCAATTGCGGATAGAGGGGTTCACCGTCTTTCTTTACAAAGAAATAGTCGGCGTGAGCAAACCCGGCTTCCCGACGAGCCTTTCGATAGTCGGCTATCAGCGCCGCCAGTTCCGGGCCGTAAGGCACCAGACGCTGCTTGTTGCGCTTACCGGTCACCTTTATCTCCTCAGCCCGCACATCATCGTCATGCAATCCTATCAACTCGGCCCGACGGATTCCGGTACTGTAGAACATCTCGATGATCAGTTTGTTGCGTATGCCTTCAAAATCGTCACCATACTCCACGTCATCAAGCAGCTCGTCCATCGTGTCGCGCCGCAGGTAGACCGGCAATTTCTTCCTCACTTTGGGCACCCGCACCTCTTTTACCGGGCTGCCGGCAATCACCGACTGCGCCATCAGGTAACGATAAAACGCCCGCAACGAGGAGATCTTGCGCGAAACGGTGCGGGCCGACATACCGTCCTCCGACAGGGCGGCTATCCACTCCCTCACCTGATCGGGGGTTACCTGTTGCAATTCACACCCCGGAGCAATGGTTTCAAGGAACTCTTTAAACTGAAACAAATCGTTTTTATATGACAATACGGTATGAGTAGAAAGATTCTTCTCATACCGGATATATCTTAAAAACGATTCGGCCAGCATAACTCGTAGCTTTTACTTACGCTACGAATATAAGGGAAATTATTGAAAAATCCAATATCTGCCGGGAATAAAAAAATTACTCTTCGTTCTGATGGAGTTTCTGAATATAGATAGCCCGCATCATCTTTTTACGGTTTGTTACCGACGGTTTTTCAAAAGCCTGACGGTTACGCAATTCTTTTATTACACCTGTTTTTTCAAATTTCCGTTTGAATTTCTTCAAAGCCTTTTCGATGTTTTCGCCTTCTTTTACTGGAACTATAATCATAATTATTTAGATATTAGTTTATTTGTTTCCTTGTTTAGATAATTGCGGTGCAAAATTATAGATTGTTTTGTGATTAGCAAAACTTTCGACCGCTAAAATACATCGCATCGACATTTTTTTCAATAATTCGTCGCAATCTCCATTCATCTTCATTGCGATATTTTCACACCCTTTTATCGTCTTATTTAACCAAATATGACTACCTTTACAAGCAATTATACAATAGGGTAGAATACACATTAAAAAATAGAGATATTATGAGCAAATCGACATTACCCCGACTGAAAGCCCTGCGCGAAGAGATGGGCAAAGCCGGTATTACCGCGTTTATCATACCGGGGACCGATCCGCACCAAAGCGAATACTATGCCAGCCACTGGGCTGCACGTACCTGGATTTCGGGTTTCAACGGATCGGCCGGAACGGCTGTCGTAACCACCAACCGGGCCGGACTGTGGACCGATTCGCGCTATTTCCTGCAAGCGGCTCAACAGTTGGAGGGCTCGGGATTTGAACTTTTCAAAGAGGGCCTGCCCGACACGCCCACCATCGAGCAATGGCTCCTGAACACGTTGCCCCAGGGAGCTACCGTGGCCATCGACGGGACTCTGTTCGGTGCCTCCAAGGCGGCCGAAATGAAACAGAATTTCGAGAAACACGGATTGCGCTTCGTCACCGACTTCACGCCGTTCGACTCCATTTGGGAGGATCGTCCGTCGATTCCCAAAAACGAGGTGTTCATTCACGAGGAGAAATATAGCGGCGAATCGGTGGCCGACAAGATGAACCGCATCATGGAGCAGGTACACCAGGCCGGCGCCGAGGCCTTGCTGCTGGCGGCTCTCGACGAGATTGCGTGGGCTTTCAATATCCGCGGGAACGATGTGGAGTGCAACCCCGTAGTGGTTTGCTACGCCTACATTGACGACACACGCCGCATACTCTTCATCGACAAGGACAAAATCGGCGACTCCGTAGCTCAGTATCTGAACAAGAATGGAGTAGAAATCATGCCCTACGAGAGCATCTTCGATTTCGTGGGCACCCTGCCCGTCAACAAGAAGGTATTCGTCGATACCAACAAAATCAACTACACCTTATTAAATAAACTCAATGCTACATCGGTTTCGGGGCAATCGCCCATTGCACTGTTGAAGAGCGTCAAGAACGAGACGCAGCTGGCCGGTACCCGCGAAGCGATGATTCGCGACGGTGTCGCCCTCGTGCGCTTCTTCCGCTGGCTCGAACAGAATATCGACAGCGGCAAGGTGACCGAGATAACCGTTGCCGAGAAGTTGCGCGAATACCGTTCGCAACAGAACCTTTACGTGGGTGAGAGCTTTGCCACCATCGCCGGATTTAACGAACACGGTGCCATCGTCCACTACTCGGCCACTCCCGAGAGCAACGCCACCATCGAACCTCACGGATTCCTACTCATCGACTCGGGCGCCCAATACCTCGACGGTACGACCGACATCACCCGCACCATCTCGTTGGGCAACCTCTCGCCACGCCAGAAACGCGACTTCACGCTGGTCATGAAGGGACACATCGCCCTGGCTACCTGCCACTTCCCGCAAGGCACGAGGGGCTCGCAACTCGATGCCCTGGCCCGTCACTTCCTGTGGGACGACCACCTCAACTACCTGCACGGCACGGGACACGGCGTGGGCCACTTCCTCAACGTGCACGAGGGCCCGCAGAACATTCGCCTCGAAGAGAACCCCACCCCGCTCATGCCGGGCATGATTACCTCGAACGAACCGGGTCTCTACCGCACGGGCGAGTATGGCATTCGCTGCGAGAACCTCATTCTCACCGTACCCGACTACCAAAACGAGTTCGGCATGTTCTACCGCTTCGAGACCCTCACCCTCTTCCCCTTCGACACCGAGGCGCTCGACCTCTCGATCATGACCGAGAAGGAGATCGAATGGCTCAACAACTACCACGAGATGGTGTACGACCGGCTCAGCCCCATGCTCAACGAAGAGGAACAGCAGTGGCTGCACCGCAAGACAACCTCTATTTAACGACTAAAAAAAGATATTCGATATGGCACTGATCAAATCTGTACGGGGATTTACTCCCCAAGTCGGCAAAAACTGTTTTCTGGCCGACAACGCCGTACTCATCGGCGATACCGTTCTGGGCGACGAATGCAGCATCTGGTTCGGAGCCGTGTTGCGCGGCGATGTCAACTCGATACGCATCGGCAACCGGGTGAACATTCAGGACGGAGCGGTACTGCACACCCTCTATGAGAAATCGACCATCGAAATAGGCGACGATGTTTCGATAGGCCACAACGTGACGATACACGGCGCTACCATACACAACGGAGCCCTCATCGGCATGGGAGCGGTAGTGCTCGACCACGCTGTCGTGGGCGAAGGGGCTATCGTAGCCGCCGGTGCCGTTGTACTGAGCAAGACGGTAATCAAGCCGGGCGAACTCTGGGGCGGGACTCCGGCCAAATTTATCAAAATGGTTGACTCCGAGCAATCGAAAGAGATCAACCAGAAGATTGCCAAGAACTACCTCATGTACTCGACCTGGTACGAGGAGGAGTAATTCCCCTCGCACTTAACCATACCCCGACGGGGCTGCCTTTACCGAGACAGCCCCGTCGGCTGTTTAAAGAGCAACTGCAATCGAGGAAAGACCGAGGTCATAACCTGCGGTTATACATTATAACCATAAAGAAATCATTTATTTGAGAATAAAAGTCTACCTTTGCAGCGCAAAACCAAGGAAACAGAATCCCGGGCTCAAACATTTTACCGGCAAGCATTTGCAAAAGGCAGGCGAACAGGGCCTCGGGAGAAAAAGAAAAACAAACACTCTAATATTCTAACAATTATGTTCAGCGAAAAACAAGGCAATGTACTTCACGGCATTCTGCTGATTGTACTCTTTTCGTTTTCGGCCTTCTACATTGCCGAAATTCAATTCATAAAGAATCTCTCACTCAGTCCGCTTATCGTGGGTATCATATTGGGTATGCTCTATGCCAACAGCCTGCGCAACCGGTTACCCGAGACGTGGGTACCGGGTATCAAGTTCTGCTCGAAACAGATTCTGCGCGCCGGTATCGTGCTCTACGGGTTCCGTCTGACGCTGACCGACGTAGCTGCCGTAGGTCTCCCGGCCATTGTGGTAGACAGCATCATCGTTTGCGGCACCATCTTCCTGGGCATCTTCCTGGGCAAGCTATTGAAGATAGACCAAGACACCGCCCTGATTACCTCTACCGGCAGTGCCATCTGTGGTGCAGCCGCCGTACTCGGTGCCGAGCCGGTTATCAAGTGCGAAGGCCATAAGACCGCCATCGCCGTGTCTACCGTGGTTATCTTCGGAACCATTGCCATGTTCCTCTACCCCATCATGTACCGCTCAGGACTGCTCTCCAGTCTGTCCGATACCCAGGTGGCCATCTACACAGGAAGCACCCTGCACGAAGTGGCCCACGTGGCCGGTGCAGGCAATGCGATGGATCCCACCGACACGCTGGGCATTGCCGGTACAGCCACCATCACCAAGATGATTCGGGTCATGCTCCTGGCCCCCGTATTGGTCATCATGAGCTTCGCCCTTGCCGGACGTAAAAAAGTATCAGCTGACGGCACAGTGGCCAAGAGCAAGATTACCATTCCCTGGTTTGCATTCGGATTCATCGGCATCATCTGCCTGAATTCCTTGCTCCAGTACCTCTTCGGTGCCCCGACCGTAAAAGACATTCCTCTGAACGGAGCCATCGAATACATCGATACCTTCATGCTGACCATGGCCATGACGGCACTGGGCGCCGAGACCAGCATCGACAAGTTCAAGCAGGCAGGAGCCAAGCCCTTCATTTTGGCCTTTGGACTTTTCATCTGGCTGGTGGGTGGCGGTTACCTGCTGGTAAAATGGCTGGTCTAATTCTATTCTAAAAAAAGGAATCTCAAATATAGGGTCAAAAAAAGCAATCCCTCCTGGTTGTGCCATTCGGCTTCAACCAGGAGGGATTGTCGTTTTTATCGTTTCCGGCCGGAAGAAAGGCACCATGTACCTACGGCTTGATGCCCCTTTTCCCGGTTGGATCAGATACTTGTCATTGCTTTGCATACTGCCCCATCAGCAGGCGCCAGTATTCAACCCTTGCGACGTTTCTCATCGGGGCGCGATTTGTTGGAGGACGAGTGGCGACCACGCGCAGACTCGGGCGACGCACCTCGACCCGTACTCTTCCTGTCGGGACGACCGGCCACACGGTTTTTATCGGCAAGGGTACCCCGCCGGGACGATTCGTGGGCTGCGGCAGGCCCTGTGTGACGGCCACGACGTCCACCCGCCGATTCCTCTTCCCGATGCCCCCGGCGTGTATTCCGAGGCTCCTCGTCGCCTCCCGTCGCCCGATTGCGCGGGGTATGACGGGCCAAGCGACCCTCCTCGGCCGCTTCGGCCCCAAACGAGGCGTTTCGGCGCGAAGAGGCTCCATAGCGACGTAGCTTATACTCGCGCTGCTCCATAGGAATATAGTGCAGCGGTTCGCCGTCGATCTTTACCTTGTCGCCCTCTTCGACCCGACTGCCCAGCGTAGCCAGCTCACCGTTGATGGTAACCCGCTCGTCGGTAATGAGTTTATCGGCCTCGCGACGGGAACAAAATCCCGAATCGCCGATGTATTTGTTAATCCGGATACCCGGTAATGTCTCTTTCTTTGCCATAGCAGACTAAAAATTTTTTATCGTTATCCCAATACAATGCGTTCGGCCTCGACCGGTTCGTTGAGGAACAGGGTGGCCGCCTCGGAAAATTTGGCCGTCGACTCGGTAGTGAGATACCGGCAACTCCCCCCTTTCGAGCAACGGCTCTCTATCTCGGGGTGACGGTGCAGATAGTCGTCGAGCCGGTCGGTAACCAGCGGGCCCTGCACCACCACCGATACCGACGGGGGCAGATACCGCCTTATCTTGTCGAGCAGCAGGGGGTAATGAGTACACCCCAGCACCACGGTGTCGATGGCCGACGATTGGGCCAACAGTTCGTCGATGTATTTCTGCACGAAGTAATCGGCTCCCGGCCCCTGTGCCTCGTTGTTCTCGACCAGCGGTACCCACATGGGGCAGGCCTGCCCGTAGACCTCGAACGAGGGATACATTTTCTTGATTTCCATCTCGTAGGAGTGCGACTGTATGGTACCCGGGGTGGCCAGTATGCCGATGTGCCCCGTATGGGTCAACGTCGACAACGCCTCGACCGTGGGGCGTATAACCCCCAGCACCCGCTTGTCGGGGGCGATGCGGGGCAAATCGTTCTGCTGGATACTGCGCAACGCCTTGGCCGAAGCCGTGTTGCAAGCCAAGATTACCAGCGAGCACCCCTCGTCGAAGAGGTGCAGCACCGCCTGTTTGGTGAACTCGTAGACAATCTCAAACGACCTTGTACCGTAGGGGGCACGGGCATTGTCGCCCAAATAGAGGTAGTCGTACTGCGGCAACCCCTTGCGCACCTGTTCGAGAATGGTGAGGCCGCCGTATCCCGAGTCGAAGATACCGATAGGCCCTACCGCCGTATGCTCGTTTTGCATATTCATCATTGATGGCATAAATATGGAAAAAGGATGATAAGTTGCGTTATCACCCTTTTATGAAATCCCTCGACGAGGGAATATTATTTCAAGCCCAGTTTGGCTTTTACCAACGGAGTCACATCTTCGCTGGGAGCACCTTGATAGATCACGATGGGATAGGCCAAATCGAAGATATAGGTATACTTGCCTTCGGCACCTACGGCCTTAATGGCGTCCATCAACTTCTGTTGAACCGGAGCGAAGAGGGCTTCCTGTTGTTTTTGAATATCCTGGGTTGCCATTTCGCGGAAGCTCTCGATACGCGATTGCGAGTCTTGAACCTCTTGCATGCGACGGGCACGGATTGTCTCGGGAATCGTATCGCCCAAAGCCATATACTCTTTATACTTTTTGGTGAACTCCTCTTGAATCTTTACAAATTCGTCTTCGTATTTCTTATTGATATCTTGAAGAGTTTTCTCGGCAGTTGCTTTCTCGGGCATCAGCATGAAAATTTCCTGAGAGTTTACGGTACCGAATTTAAGGGCCTGTTGCGCCTGTGCCATAAAGCTCAGCGAGCAGAAGCACACAGCAGCAAAAAGAAGTTTCTTGATCATACTATAATTTTTTGTTTTAACTGTAAGTTATGAATAATAGCACAAAAGTACGCAATTATTTTGAATATCCTAACTTTGTGAGCACTTCATTGCTTATATCAATCTTGGGCGAAGCGAAAATAATGTTGGGCGACGAGGCTCGGTCGATGACCATCGAGTAACCTTTATCCTCCGAAATTTTCTTGATGGCATTGTAAATATCGTCCTGGATAGGCTTCATGAGGATCTCGCGTTTCTTGAACAGTTCGCCTTCGGGGCCAAAGTATTTGCGACGCAGTTCCACCACCTCGGTCTCCTTGTTGCGAATCTCCTCCTCGCGTTTCACCTTCATCTCCTCGGTGAGGAAGACCAAATCGGACTGGTAGTTCTGGTACATCGTCTTGGCCTCGGCAGCCTTGTCGTCGCACTCCTTCTGCCAGCGTTGCGACACCTGGTTCAACTGTTCGTTGGCCATCTCGTAGGAGGGTATGTTTTTGAGAATGTACTCCATATCGACCAAAGCATATTTCTGAGCTACCGACGAGGCGGCAAAGGCTATCGCCGCAATCGCCAAAAGGGCTATTCTTTTCATATCAAATCATTGGATTTAGTTATACAATTATCTACGTTCCCGGGGAGAGAGCGAACCAATCACCACAGTCTCCGAAAATAAAGATAGCGCGATTCTTCTGAAATCGCGCTATCCTTTTATAGCATTTAACAAAAAAAGTATCTATTTTTTCACAAATTAAAATTCCTGACCCAAGATGAAGTGGAAATGGCTTCCGCCCCGTTCGCCCTGTACCTTGTCGAAACCGTAGGCCCAGTCGATACCCATCAGACCAATCATCGGCAGGAAGATGCGCACACCCACACCGGCCGACCGCTTCAACGAGAAGGGGTTAAAGTTTTCGAGCTGAGTCCAGGCATTACCACCCTCGACAAAGGCCAAACCGTAGATGGTCGACGAGGGTTGCAACAGGAACGGGAAGTGCAACTCCATGGAGAAGCGGGTATAGGCACGACCGTCGGAATAAGGTGTAAGCGAACCGTTGTCGTAACCTCTCAACCCGATGGTCTCGGTAGCATAGGTGTAGGAACCGGTCATACCGTCACCTCCCACATAGAAGGTCTCGAAGGGGGTCTGTTTGTATTTGTTGTACGAGCCCAGCAAACCGAAGTCGGCACGGCCCATGAGCACCAGCGTATATTTCTCGGAGTTGTTCAGCGGCGTGTAGATGCGGCTCTTGAACTTGATCTTGTAGTACTCGATCCAGCGATACAGTTTCTCGCGGTCGGCCTGCGACGAACTTTCGTAAAGGCTCTTGTAATCGGTCTTGGAGAAGAGCGAATAAGGCGGAGTAATCTGAGCCGACAGGGTGAACTGCGAACCACGGCGGGTATAGATGGGATTGTCGATTGAGCTACGTCCCAAGGTCAATCCCAAGGTGAAGCTGTGCGAGGTTCCGTTCTGCATGTAATAGAGATACTCCCAGTTTTTGAGGATATAGGCCTGATAGCCCAACTCGGCCATGAAGGTGAAATAGTCATCGGGCCACTCCAACCGCTTACCGAATCCAAGCGAAACACCCACCATCTGCAACGACTTGCTGGGGTCGAGGGCATTCTCATAGGCATTCTGGTAGTAGTCGTCGTAATAGTTGCCGTAATAATTGCCATAGTAATTACCGTAATAGTTACCATAGAGCGAACTGTTGTAGATGCTGTTGTAGGCATTGCTCAGGAACGAACTTTCGATACCGGTCTGGCGGCTGTAATAGGCCGAGAACTGGAACGAGTTGGGTCGTTTACCACCGAACCAGGGGTCGTAGAACGAGATACTGTACTGTTGGTAATACCGGGCATTGGTCTGCGCACTGATGGTGAAGGTCTGCCCGTCGCCCTGAGGTATAATACCCTTGAATGATTTGGGATTCAACAGGTTGCGAACCGAGAAGTTGGTAAATTTCAGACTGAGTTTACCAATCACACCCGTCTGCCCCCAACCGGCCGAGAACTCAATCTGGTCGTTGGCCTTCGATTCGAGGTTGTAAATGAGGTCGACCGTACCGTTCTCTTCGTTCGGTTCGGGTCTGATATCCATGGTCTCGGGGTCGAAGTGACCGGTCTGGGCAATTTCACGAGCCGAACGCATGAGGTCCGACTTGCTGAACAGTTCGCCCGGTTTTGTACGCAACTCACGACGAATCACGTGTTCATACAAGCGGTCGTTACCGTTGATGACCACTTTGTTGATACGGGCCTGCGGGCCCTCGAAGAGGCGAATTTGGAGGTCAATCGAGTCGTTCTGCACATTCCCCTCGATAGGTATCAGCTGGAAGAAGAGGTAACCCCGGTCCATGTAGAGGTTGGCCACGGCATCTTCGTCCTCCATTGTCCGCTTGTTCAGCATCTTCTGGTTATAGACATCACCCGGCTTCATGCCCAACACGGCCGACAGATAGTCCGAGGGATAAATCGTGTTGCCCACCCACTCGATGTTGCGGATATAGTATTTGTCGCCCTCGTCAATAGTGAGGTAGACGTCGACCGTCTTGTCATTGTAGCGCACCACGCTGTCGCTTACGATAGTCGCATCGCGATAGCCCAACTCGTTGTACTTCTCGATGATAAGGTTCTTATCGTTTTCGTAGTTCTCCTCGACAAATTTCTTGGTACGGAACAGGTGGAGCAGGTTGCCCTTCTCGTTGGTCTTCTTCATGGCCCACTTGATCTTGCGATCCGAGAGCACCTGATTGCCTTCGATGTAGATTTTGTGGACTTTGATTTTCTCCTTCTTATCGATATAGATGTCGACAATCACCTCGTTTTCGTGAGTAAGGTCATCGGTCTGCTTGATATTCACCTCGGCATTCTTGAAACCCTTCTCCTCAAAATGTTTCTTGATGATGGAGGTGGCCCGGTCCACGATGTTGGGGGTAATCTGGTTACCCTTCACCAGCCCCAACCGGTTCTCCAAATCCTCGCGTTCGCTCTTTTTGATGCCATGATAGTTGATTTGCGAGATACGCGGCTGCTGTTTCAGTTGAATTTCAATCCAAGCCTTGTCGCCGTAAACTTTGGTCAACTTGATAGTAACGTCGGAGAAGAGCCCCTGTCGCCAGAATTTCTTGGCGGCATCGGTAATGGCATTACCGGGAATCTCGATTACCTGTCCCACTTCGAGACCCGAATAGCCGATGAGCACATAGTCCTCATAGTTGGGAGCTCCCGTCACGGTAATACCGGCAATCTCGTATTTTTGAGGTATGGCCGAGTAGACAACTTTGGGGTTGTATATCGTATCGAGCTTTTCTTCGTTCTGAGCGGTTGCCGCCAATGAACACAACAACAAGGTCAAAAGGACGGCCAAATACCTGAAAGGCATATTATATTGCATTTTCAAATTCAAATTCTTCATTTATAGTTGTTCACTCGTTTTCCCGAACCGACGTTCGCGCGACTGATACTCGACGATGGCCTTGTAGAGGCTCTCGCCCGTAAAGTCGGGCCAATACTCTTCGGTGAAATAGAACTCGGCATACGACAGTTGCCACAACAGGAAATTGCTGAGCCGTATCTCGCCCCCCGTCCTGATGAGTAAATCGGGGTTGGGCATGTCGGCCGTGGTCATGAACCGGTCGAGGGTCGACTCGGTGATGTCGTCGATGGCCAAGGCTCCCGACTGAACCTCGCGGGCTATGCACCGGGCAGCCCGGGCAATCTCCCACCGCGACGAGTAGCTGAGTGCCAGATTCAACACGATGCGTTTCCCGCCCGAGGTGTCGCTGATACATTTCAGCAAACGAGCCTTCACATCGGCCGGCAACCGATCGATGTCGCCGATGACCGACAGGCGCACACCCTTCTCGATCATGCCGGGGGTCTCCCGCTCGATGCCAAAGACCACCAACGCCATGAGGGCGTCGACCTCGGCCTGGGGACGATTCCAGTTCTCGGTAGAGAAAGCGTATAGCGTAAGATACTGCACCCCCACCTCGGCTGCGGCATCGGTAATTTCGTGAACCACGTCGAGCCCCTTGCGGTGCCCCTCCGATCGATCCAGGCCACGTTCCTTGGCCCAACGGCCATTCCCGTCCATGATAATGGCGATATGCCTGGGCACACGAGTACGATTTATCTGCTCTGCGTATGTCATTCCTTTCAACGATTATCGTTGTTACAAATCTCTTCTTTGCGGCCAAATTCATAGGTAATCGAGAACAAAGTCGTCGAGAACCAGTCGGTATTTTTCAGCACGCTGCTTTTTATGTTATAGGGGTCGCTCAATGACTTGCCGTCGAAGCTGTCGCCCAACGTCTTGTGCATGGCGAACTCCAAACTGATGTTCCACCGAGGGGCTATCTTGTATCGCACCCCCACACCCAGCGACCCATCGACACTCACATAACCGCCGTCGACGGTCGAGTAACCCACGCCGGCACCGGCCTGCAAATAGGGCGAAATCCGTTTCAACCCCTGATAGGAATAGCCTATCCCGTAGTTGAAGAAGTTGAACTCCACCTGTCCGCCCAACCGATATTGCCAACTCTCGAACGAATAGTCGTTCCCGTTGGGGAACCGATTGTCAAAGTCGCGTGTGTCGCCCGAGAACTGCATGGCCGAGAAATCGGTCTTGACCGACCACCGGTAGTTGAGCAGGAAGCGGAATACCCCGCTCATCGCCACCCCCGGCCGATGCCACGGCGACACCTGATTCGCATCGCCCATGTAGCAACTGATGCCGCCTGCCAGGCCTCCGTCGTAACGGAACTCCTGAGCCGACAAGATTGCCGTACAACTACTTATCCATATAACTATAATCGGAATTATTTTTTTCATGTGCGTGACGTTTTTACAGGCCTACATACATAAAACGGAATAATCCGACGAAAAGTATATCTGTCACTCGCACCCCTCATCGCTTTACGGTATAGGGGGATAGCTCAGGCGTCCTATCGCGCCCCGCCATATCTGGTTGTAAACGGGTTCCTCAGCATTCTCGCCACCGAACAGATAGATGTAGGGCACCTTGTATTCCTCGTCGGCCCGGGTAACGGCCTTCGGCACCGTGCGCACAGGCAGCCATTTCCACAGACCCGACGCCCTTTGTGCAGCCTCGGCCGCACGCTCAATCACCAGTACCGAGGCAAAAGCCCGCGGTTCAATATAGGCAGGCATGGCCAGTGACTCGGGAGCCTTGCTCCACGTGTTGCCATTGTTGATCGACACATAGACGTTGTTGTTCACGCCATTGGCATCGCGCCCACCGATGGCAATCCACGAGGTATATTGTGTGGTAACCCAATATGCGTTGGTCGTAAAGGTAAAATAGGGGAACAATACAACCCCTTCGCTGGGCGTAATCGAGCCGTCGAGCTGAGCCCACGCCTCGCCGTCATAGCCCCAGGTCGCACCCGTCAGACTGTTGTCGGCCAAGCGGCCGCCCACCATAATCGACTGCGGGGTATTCAAGTCGTAATTCGACACGAATGTCACCATCTGGCTGCTGCCCGTGATGGGAAAACCGGCCGGAGCCGGATAGGGAGTAAAGCCATCGGGGCGCGGATAACAGTCGTGCTTGTACACGCCGTTGTCGTCGACGATACCCAGTACTCTCGATTGCCACGTGCCCACCAGCGAATAGAAGGTCTGCCCGGTAGCCGTCCAGTTCACACCATCGTCCGACCGGTAGAGTTCACCCGTCTGAAACAACATATAGAGCGCATCATTGGTTGCCTGTACCGATTCCACGTTGGGCGTAAACGGCAGCGCCAACTCCCGAGCAGTCCACTCGTCGCCATAAGGGTTCGTGGTAGTATAGACCGTATAGGTCGAATTGGACTCGACAAACGTATATACCAAATCGTTCAGACGAACGGTCTTTTGTGCCGCAACGGCTGCACCACTGCCGCAAGGTAGGGGCTTTACGCCAAAAGCGGTATTCCAGTAGAGCGAATCGGGATCAATCTGGTGCACGTTGACCTTGACCGAATACCACTTCTCGGTCACCCCGTTTTGCGCAGTCACTATCAGCGACACCTTCGAGGTAAAGTCAATCGAATCGGTAGGCGAGGCCAAATATTCAATCGTATCATTTTTGGCGGGGTCGCCCCTGTCCATCAGTATGCGGGCGCGGCCCACGTTATCAAACGAGATGTTGGCAATCAAAGCCGACACATCGGTTCCCTTCGGCAGGGAGTCGGCATTATAAATTTGCCCTCCGTTCAGGTCGATGGTAAAGAAAATCGTATCGAGATTGGCCAGTACCGAGTCGTTGGCGGCCAACGAAAAGGCCGAGACCCGCACACTCTCCGACAACGTATAGGTTATCTGCTCATCATCGGAAGAGTTACATGAAACGCCAGATAAAATAAGAGCTGCTACACACAGGAAAAAATATATTTTTTGCGTCTTCATCAACTGATATGTGTTACAAGTTTGCAGTTACAATCGGCAAATTTAGCAACATTTTTGTCTTTGCACACTACAAACTCCAATAATTATAATTATTTATGGATAAGATTTTGGCTTCTTGTCGCCACATCTCGGACTTCAAAAATAGAGAAAAAAACTCGTATCCTGCATTATTTTAGACCAACCGAATGATTCGCCGGGCAAACGGTTGTTTTTTCTCTATTTTCATACCAGTCGATTCGGGCACGACCACACTGCTCCAACCGTTGTGACGGCTGTCTCAATATCGGGGCGGCAACCCCTTCGCCCAGCCTCATCTGCCCGGTCTCTACCCGAGCCTCGTCCCAATAGCCGCTGTCGATAAACGACTGCAAAAGGGCAGCCCCCCCCTCGACCAGCAAGTGCTGCAACCGCCGGCGATACAGCTCGTCGAGCAGCGCCGGTATCAGCGTCTGGCCAAAAGGTAGCCGCACCACCTCGACCGACGGGGGCAACACCGGATAGTCGGTCGCTTCACCCGTCACCAGCAGGGTCGGCAACCCATCGGTGAAGAGACGGGCTCCCGCAGGCACCCGGGCATGTTCATCGAGCACCACGCGCAGGGGAGAACGTCCGGGCCACAACCGGGCCGTCAACGACGGGTTATCGGCAACAGCCGTACGGGTGCCCACCAGTATGGCATCGACATCGGCCCGCAGACGGTGTACCCACACGGCCGAGACATCGTCCGAAATGCGGGCGGCCGGTTCCGACGGCTCGCGCAACCGGTCGATATAGCCGTCGCTGCTTTGGGCCCATTTGAGGGTAACGAAAGGACGATGGTGGGTCTGGAAGGTCATGAACGTGCGGTTCAACGCCAGGCACTCCTCCTCCAACACCCCGGTAACCACCTCGACTCCCGCCTCGCGCAGTCGGGCTATGCCTCGCCCCGAAACAGCCGGAAAGGGGTCGAGACAACCCACGACCACCCGGGGAATGTGCTTGGCCACAATCAATTCGGCACAGGGCGGCGTCTTTCCGTAATGCGAACAGGGCTCGAGCGAGACATAAAGGGTCGACTCGGTGAGCAACCGCTCGTCGACCACCGAGGCAATGGCATTCACCTCGGCGTGCGGTTTCCCGTAACAGCGGTGATACCCCTCGCCGATGATACGCCCCTCGTGCACGGCCACCGCCCCCACCATGGGGTTGGGCGACACGTGTCCACGTCCCAGCGACGCCAGCTGCAAGCAGCGGCGCATGAAAGCAGAATGTATCTCTCTATCCATATCTTGAACTTTTTTATTTACCTTTGTCTGCACATACCGACGAGAGTCTGCCCCGGTTCCAACGGTTCGAGAGCCCGGGCCCTGCCCCTCCTCCGGTATCCGTACCCAAGAGAATATGCGCATGCAAACCAGTATCGACCTGCTACGACATCAACTGGGGGGCATCTATCCTCCCGGCGAAATCACCGCCTTCACCCGCATGATTTTCGAGGCTCTGTGCGGCTACACGCCTACCGATATACTGCTTCGCAAAGATACGATTTTATCTGAGGATATACATCGAAAAGTCGAAGAGATAGCCGGGCGGTTGGCTCGACAGGAGCCTATTCAGTACATCTTGGGCTACGCCTGGTTCTGCAACCGGTGCTTCGACATAGCCCCCGGAGCCCTCATTCCCCGGCCCGAGACCGAGGAGCTGGTGCGGTTGATAATCAAGGAGAACAGCGGGCGGGAATTGCGCATTGCCGACCTGGGTACAGGCAGCGGCTGCATCGCCGTCACTCTGGCGTTAGAGCTTCCCCACAGCCGGGTCGAAGCGTGGGAGCTGTCGTCCGACGCCCTGGCCATCGCCTGCCGCAACGCCTCGAAGTGGCAGACCCGTGTCGATTTCGTGCAGCGCGACATATTGCACTACGATCTCTCGCAGGTGTCCCCCCAGTCGCTCGACCTCATCGTGAGCAACCCGCCCTATGTGCGACAGAGCGAACGCGAGTCGATGAGCGGGAATGTGCTCGACTATGAACCTCACGAAGCCCTCTTCGTCCCCGACGCGACGCCGCTTCTCTTCTACGACAAGATTGCCCGCGACGCCCTCACACTGCTCTCGCCCGGCGGCCGCCTCTACTTCGAAATCAACGAGACGCAGGGCGAGGCCATTGCCCACATGCTCGCCAGCTACGGTTACAAACAGATACGCATCATCAAAGACCTCTACGACAAGGACCGATTTGCCTCGGCCTCAAAACCTCACGCCCATGGCTAAACCTCTGACTCCCCCCGAAGCCCTGCACCGGGCCGCCGCCCTCTGCTCCTCGGCCGAACACTGCAAGGCCGACATCCTCGACAAACTCACGCGCTGGGGCATCAGCCCCGCCGACAGCCGGACTATCATCGACCGCCTCGTGCAGGAACGGTTCATCGACGAGCCACGCTACGCCATCGCCTTTGTCAAAGACAAATTCCGATTCTCGGGGTGGGGACGCATCAAAATACGTTATGCCCTGCAACAGAAGCGTATCGCCAGCAGCGACATCGACGCAGCCCTGGCCTGTCTCGACGAAGAGCAATACACCCAACGTCTGCTCGACCTGCTCCGCGCCAAAGCCCGCTCGACAACCGGCGACGACACCGAAGCCCGCCGGGCCAAGCTCTTCCGATTCGCCACCTCCCGGGGATTCGAGAGTAACCTTATCTTCAACGCCTTGAAACAGATAGAGCCATGAGACCCTTCCGCCCGCTCGACGAACTGCTCGACCTCTTCTTTCCCCGGCTCTGCCCCATCTGCCAGCGGGCCATGAACCGCGACGAGCGAGGCCTCTGTACCGGCTGTCTGCACCGTTTGCCCCGCACCCGCTACCACCTCGACCCGCTCAGCCCCATGGCGCAGCTCTTTCTCGGCAAAACTCCCATCGAGCGGTGTGCCGCCTACCTGCACTTCACCACCCCGGGCGACGCCAGGCAACTCATACACCACATCAAGTACCACGGCGGGAAACAATGCGGCCTCATCATGGGCGAAATCTTTGCCCGGGAGCTGATTCCCGACGGATTCTTCGAGGGCATCGACGCCCTGGTGCCCGTCCCTCTCCACCCCGACAAATTGCGGCGTCGGGGCTACAACCAGAGCGAATGGATAGCCCGCGGCGTAGCCCGGGCCACCGGCATAACACTGCACACCGACTGGCTGAAACACACCCGCGACACCCGGTCGCAAACCCGTAAAGGCGTGTACGACCGCTGGCTCGACACCCACACCGCCTACGACGCCCCGGAAGCTCCCGACCTCGACGGCCATCACCTCCTGCTCATCGACGACGTGGTGACTACCGGAGCCACCCTGCTGGCCTGTGCCCAGGCACTCCATGCCCACGGTGCCCTCCGCATCAGTTGCCTCGTCCTCGCAGCAACCCGGTAAATATTTTCATATTTTTAATCTACATTGGTCAGTTTATCTGCTATTTTTCTTACCTTTGTTTTCAAATTATCCTAAATATTATTCGTCATGAAAACGGTAGAACGATTACTGGCCGAGAAACTCTTAAAAATCAGAGCCATCAAACTGCAACCCGAGAATCCCTTCACCTGGGCTTCGGGCTGGAATTCACCCATATACACCGACAACCGTCGCACGCTCTCTTACCCCGAGGTAAGAACCTTTATCAAAGTAGAACTTTGCCGTGTCATCATGGAGAACTTCGGCTCGGTCGATGCCATTGCCGGCGTAGCTACCGGTGCCATTGCACAAGGTGCTCTGGTAGCCGAGACATTGGGCCTGCCCTATGTGTATGTGCGTTCGGCTCCGAAGGACCACGGTCTCGAAAACCTCATCGAGGGTAACCTGGTTCCCGGACAGAAAGTAGTCGTTATCGAGGACCTCATCTCGACCGGCGGCAGCAGCCTGAAAGCAGTCGAGGCTATCCGCAATGCCGGTTGCGAAGTGATTGGCATGGTAGCCATCTTTACCTACGGATTCCCCGTGGCTACCCGTAAGTTCAAGACCGCTCAGGTCGAACTGATTACGCTGAGCAACTACAACGCCATGCTCGAAACGGCTTTGGAGACCAACTATATCAAACCCGAGGATCTCGAAACGTTGCAGGAGTGGCGTAAAGACCCTGCGAACTGGCATGGTCCCAACAACACACCCGCCGTATGACCAGTTTCGAAAGCAAAACGGTGCGGATTGCCCACGCCGTAGAGAAGGTGTATGCCCTTCTTTCGGACCTCTCGAACCTCGACCGGTTCCAAAGTGTGCTGAATGCTCCCGAGAACAGGAGCAAACTCAAAATCACCGGCTACGATTGCGACAGCCTCTCCATCGAGGTGAGCCCTATCGGCTCGGTCACCTTCCGCATCGTGAACCGGGAACCGAACAAAACCATCAAGTTCGAGGCCGAAAACTCACCGCTGCCGCTCAACCTGTGGATACAGTTTGTGCCCACCGGCGAAAACGAGACGGCCTCGCGCGTCACGGTCAAGGCCGAGTTGAACCCCTTCATCAAGCCCCTGGTATCGAAGCCGCTGCAAGAGGGGGTCGACAAGATGGCCGACATGCTGTTGGTTCTCCCCTACGAACAATAACCCCACTGCGGGCAAGGGCGGGAGACAAAAGCTCTTGCCCGAATTTTTTTCATGACAACCTAAAACGTAACTCGTATGGCACAAAAACTTTGGGAAAAATCGGTACAGGTCGATCACGATGTAGAGCGATTCACCGTAGGCCGCGACCGGGAGATGGATCTTTACCTCGCCCCCTACGACATACTGGGGTCGCTGGCTCATATCAACATGCTGCAATCCATCGGGCTGCTCACGGCCGATGAGTTGGAGAAACTGACCGCCGAGTTACGACAGATTTACCACGAAACCCAGGCAGGCACCTTCACCATCGAAGAGGGGGTCGAGGACGTGCATTCGCAGGTGGAACTGCTGCTCACCCGCCGACTGGGCGACATGGGCAAGAAGATTCACAGCGGACGCTCCCGCAACGACCAGGTGCTGGTCGACCTCAAACTCTTCACGCGGGCCCGGCTGCATCGGCTTGTCGAAGGGGTAGAACACCTGTTCACCACCCTCATCGACCAGAGCGAACGCTACAAAACGGTACTCATGCCGGGCTATACCCACCTGCAAGTGGCCATGCCTTCGTCGTTCGGCCTGTGGTTCGCAGCCTATGCCGAAAGTCTGGTCGACGACCTCATCGTCATGCAGGCCGCCTACCGGGTGTGCAACCGCAACCCCTTGGGTTCGGCCGCCGGTTACGGCTCGTCATTCCCCCTCGACCGCACCCGCACCACCGACCTGCTGGGATTCGAGTCGATGGACTACAACGTGGTCTATGCCCAGATGGGACGTGGAAAAACCGAACGGCTCGTGGCCTCGGCCATCGCCTCGGTAGCCGCCACGCTGGCCAAACTGGCCTTCGACGCCTGCCTCTACAACTCGCAAAATTTCGGCTTCATCAAGCTGCCCGACGCCTTTACCACCGGCTCGAGCATCATGCCGCACAAGAAAAACCCCGACGTCTTTGAACTCACCCGGGCCAAATGCAACAAGCTGCAAGCCCTGCCCTACCAGATTACGCTCATCGCCAACAATCTGCCTTCGGGCTATTTCAGAGACCTGCAAATCATCAAGGAGCTCTTCCTGCCGGCCTTCGACGAACTGGAAGAGTGTCTGCACATGGTCGACCTCATGATGGCTCAAATCGAGGTGAATACCCACATCATCGACGACCCTCGCTACAACTACATGTTCAGTGTCGAAGAGGTGAACCGCCGTGTACAGGCCGGTGTCCCCTTCCGCGATGCCTACAAGCAGGTGGGGCTCGAAATCGAAGCCGGACAATTCACCCCCGACAAGCACATCGCCCACACCCACGAAGGCAGCATCGGCAACCTGTGCAACGACCGCATCACGGCACTCATGCAGCAGACCGTGGCCAGTTTCGACTTCGACCGTGCCCAACGGGCCGAAGCCCGGCTGCTGGGACTACAAAACGATTGACACTATGGACTACCAACCCCAACCCGACCGCTACTCCAACGGCATGATTTACCGCCGTTGCGGCAACAGTGGCATCGAACTGCCCGTCATCTCCCTCGGACTGTGGCACAATTTCGGCCACATCGACTCCTACGCCACCGGCCTCGAAATGGTCCGGTACGCCTTCGACCACGGCATCTGCCACTTCGACCTGGCCAACAACTACGGCCCCCCTCCCGGCAGTGCCGAGGAGAACTTCGGCCGCATGATGAAACAATGCTTCGCCGCCCACCGCGACGAGATGTTCATCACCACCAAGGCCGGACACGAAATGTGGGCGGGGCCCTACGGCGGAAACAGTTCTCGCAAGAACCTCATGGCCAGCATCGACCAGAGCCTGCGGCGCATGCGGCTCGACTACGTCGACCTCTTTTACAGCCACCGCTACGACGGAATTACCCCCATCGACGAAACCATGCAGGCCCTCGTCGACATCGTTCACCAGGGCAAGGCGCTCTACATCGGGCTGTCGAAATACCCCATCGACAAACTGCTCTACGCCCTCAGCTACCTGCACGAGGCCGGAGTCCCCTGTCTGGCCTACCAGGACCGTTACCACATGTTCGACCGCCACGTCGAGGAGAAGCATCTGCAACTCTGTGCCTCAAAAGGCATCGGTGTCGTTGCCTTCTCGCCCCTGGCACAAGGCATACTCAGCGACAAATATCTGCACGGCATACCGGCCGACTCACGGGCTGCCCGCCCCGAAGGCCACCTCAAAACCACCGACGTCACCCCCGAAAAGATAGCTCGAGTAGCCCGGTTGAAATCACTGGCCGACCAGCGAGGACAATCCATCTCGCAACTGGCCCTCGCCTGGGTATTGCGCCACAACGAGGTGAGCAGCGTGATTGTGGGAGCGCGCACCCTCGACCAGCTGAAAGACAACCTCCACACCGTCGAGAACCTCACCCTCACCCCTGCCGAAACCGAATTGATTGAGGAGATATTGAAATGAAAAAACTGCAAACCATACTTCTGCTCCTACTCGCCATCATCGTCGCCAGTTGCGACGCAGGCGACCGCGACCGCATACCCACCGCCGCCGTGCGGGTAGAATTTGCCAGTCAGGCCATGTGGAACCAGTACGGGGTAAGCGGCAGTTTCATACACCGCCAGTTTATCCTCAGCCAAAAGATTCCCGCCGGATTCCCCTATACTCTCTCGTCGGCCACCGGCTATGCCGGGCTCATGCTCATCACCAACGAGCACGCCGTGCCCTTCGTCTACGACCTCTGCTGCCCCGTCGAGATAAACTCCAACATTCGCATCGAGTTCGACGAAGAGAACCTCTGCCTGCGCTGCCCCAAATGCGGCTCCACCTACGACATCTCGACCGGAGGCCCCATGAGCGGCCCCGCCAAAGACGGGCGCTACTTTCTGCAAGTCTACCACATAGCCCCCTACGGCACCGCCGGCGGTCAGCTCATCTACCGCTGATTGCCCCCGACACACCTCCGGCATACCCCGGGAGCCACATCACCCGCAGAGGCGCCCCATGAGGCCAAAGAGATTTTCGAGCCTTAATTTTGCAGAAACAAAAAACCATTTTATCTTTGCACTCGCAACTGCGAAAATAGCTCAGTTGGTAGAGCACAACCTTGCCAAGGTTGGGGTCGCGGGTTCGAGTCCCGTTTTTCGCTCCAAGGCTGCCCGAATGGTGGAATGGTAGACACGAAGGACTTAAAATCCTTTGGCCATTGCGGCTGTGGGGGTTCAAGTCCCCCTTCGGGTACTGTATAGAGCTGTTAATCATTTGATTTTCAGCTCTATTTATTTTCCCAGGTGTAACATAGGTGTAGCCAAAGGGTAGCCAAAAGCGACAAACAGCCCCCTTGACACAAGGAGTAGCCCCGTTTTATCCCTGATTCGCGAGGATCGGCCAACCGGTAAAAAAGGTATATCTATCTGTAATTCATATACAATGGCAAGCAGGCAAGCGATATAATTTTGTAGGGTAACATTATTCTACAAATAACAGATCGTATGATTCAAAAAATTGTATTCGCCATGCTTATGTTTACCTGTATCGCCCTGCCGGCTCAAAATCGAAAAGGGGGGCACAAGGTGCTTGTCGCCTACTTCTCCCACAGCGGCAATACCCGCACCGTGGCCCAAGCAATCAGTGAGGCTACCGGTGCCGACCTCTTCGAGATTATCCCGCAACAGGATTATCCCACCGATTACGGCACGCTGCTCGATGTGGCCAAACGTGAAATCAACGCCCACAAGCACCCTGCCTTGAAAGAGCGGGTAAAGGATTTTGAGGCGTATGATGTCATCTTTATCGGCTCGCCCAACTGGTGGAGCACCGTGGCTCCGCCTGTCGTCACGTTCATGAAGAGCTACGATTTCTCCGGGAAGACCGTCGTTCCTTTTATGACGCACGGTGGAGGCCGGTTCGGTCATGCCATCGACGACCTCAAAGCGTTGTGTCCCGAGGCCACCTTCCTCGACGGACTCTCGGTGCGCGACGGCTCGGTATCGACCTGCCGCCCCGAGGTCGACAAGTGGTTGAAGCGCCTCAACCTGCTCAAATAGCCCGGCAACAATCCGGGAAATGCGAAGCCCGTGTATGCGACGTATATCCTTGCTCGTTTCCGTCCCTCACGCGATACCTCGTCTTTCCTCGCCCCGCGTAACGGGTTATCCCCTTTCCCCGTTACGCAGACAGCCCGCTTTCGGCGGGCTGTCTTATTTTCAAAACGTACTGATTACAAATGTATTTACCGGACACTTTCTTCCGACCGCTCACGCGAGAGGTTGATGGCAAAGAGCCGCCCCACAACCGGTACCCGGAAGAGTTTGACTCGATGGGTGATGCGGGTATATCGGGCAAAGAGAATAAAAATAAGGAACAGTATACCCAACAGCACGGCATAGCCGAACACCTGCTTGATTGAGACCAGCGTGGCCTGCCGCTGCAACTCGCCGACGTAGGCTGCAAAGGGCACCTGCCCCGTGAGGGGATTCACGGCATCGAGCGTGCCTCCCAAGGTGTAGTAGTTCGACTGCATCGCCATCTTGAAGACCCGCGCCACCAAGGCCGAGGCGATGGGGCCGCCTATACCTTCGCGCACAAATCCCACGGCACAAAGGGCCTGAAAGAAATGCTTGAAGGGGACAATCTGCGACAGGTAGGTGGTGAGTACGGCATAGATCATCACGTTGCCCGCATTTTTCAGGAAGAGGGGCAGATAGAGCAGCTCGATATTCATGTCGGGCGAAATCAGGAAATACATGAGCACCTGATAGGCGACCATCAGCACAAAGCCGATGAAAGTGACCGTCTTATAACTCATCTGCCAACGGGCCATAAAGAGCCATGAGAGGAGGGCTCCCGCAGCCACACCCAACAGACTGGGCACGTTCAGCGAAATGGCGTTGAGGGTGTCGTAGTGGAGTATCCCTCCGGTAAAGGCTCCCTGCAACACCGTCGAGGTGGCCGACAGGCAGTTGAGGGCGAAGAAGAGGAATACCACCGAGCCGAAATTCCGATACTTGAAGGTGTCGTTCTCGATATAGGCATGGCGTATGTGCCACATGCGTTGCAGGCTTAGGAAGAGGAAGAGCCCGGCGCACACCAGCGCCAACCGTATGTATGGCGAGTCGAACCAGTCGTAATAGTCGCCATAGTTGAAGGCAAAGGCGATGAGCAGCAACACCACGCTCCACAGGATAGCCCCCAGCCAGTCGATACCGAACAGCGGCAGCGGCGGACGCAGGTAGAAGGGCCGCAGCAGCCACAGCGACAGAACAATCACCATCAGCAACAGCCCTACGGCCAGGTAGTGCATGTAGTGCCAGCTGTAAAAGTAGGTGAGGTAGGTAGTGACCAACCCCGAGAGTTGTATGCAGCCGAACACCGTGAGATAGATAACCGGGAAGAAGACGGCAAAGTTGCGCGTGGGGGTGATGCGCAGCTGTATCGACGAGAAGCACTCGAAGGTTCCCCACATGCGCAGCGCCCCCGTGAAGAAGCAGGTGATGGAGAGCACCAGCAGACTGTCGGTCGACATGGTGATGAGATTCCCCACGATAAGCCCCACGGCAACCACCGGCAGAATAGTGCGCGTCGGCAGCCTGAATTTCAACCGGAAGAGCACAGGGAATATCATCGTGATGCCGATGAACGAGGCATACCCCGCCATGAGGATATCCTCCTGCATGAGCGTCGTGGCCCCCATCATCTCGCTCACCGACGAGAGGTAGATTCCTCCCGAACACTGGAACACCAGTATGCAGAAGAGGAACGACACCACCCGCGCCCACATGGGCACCCACTCCTTGAAGGCGGGCACCCGGCGCATCAAGTCATCGAGCGGAGTCATGGTCGCGATACTTTACCTCACACTCCACGTTCAGTCCGGCCCGCATCCGGTCCATATTCTCGGGCGAATTTTCCTCCGAGAAGACGATGCGCACCGGGATACGCTGCTCGACCTTCACGAAGTTGCCGGCCGAGTTGTCTTGCGGTACCAGCGAATACTGGGCACCCGTCGCCTTCGAGAGGGACTGTACCCGACCCTTGTAGACGACTCCGGGTATGGCATCGATGGTCATGTCGACCGGCATACCTTCGGCGATGTGAGCCGTCTGCGTCTCCTTGTAGTTGGCTACAACCCACTTCTCGGCCTCATCGACAATCGACACCAGTGTCTGCCCCGGCTGAATGAGCTGCCCCTCCTGTATGGTCTTGCGCGAGGTCACCCCGTCGCAAGGTGCCAGTACCACGGTGTACGACAGGTTCAGTTTGGCCAGGTCGAGTGCAGCCTCGGCCACAGCCACGGCGGCCTCGTTCTGGCTGAGGCGTTGCGACTGCTCGTCTTTCACCAGCGAGGCCGACCGTCTCTGCCGCACCAGCATCTCATACTTGGCCTTCAACGCCTCGTAGTTGGTCTTCACCCCGTCGTATTGCTGCTGGGTAACGGCCTCTTCGGAGAGCAGTTTCTTGTACCGTTCATAATCCTTCTCGGCATTCTTCAACAGCACCTCAGCCTCCTCGATACCGGCATCGGATACTGCCAGATTGTTGTGAGCCGTCGACACGGCCGCACCCATGGCTCCGCGCCCGGCCAAGGCATTCTGGTAGTCGGCCTCGGCCTGAGCCAACCGCAGGCGAAACTCGGCATCCTCGATGAGCAGCAGCGTATCGCCCTTGTGTACGGGAGCATACTCCTCGAAATAGATTTTCTTGATAAAGCCCTGCAACCGGCTGTTCACCGGCACGATGTGCTGTCGCACCTGCGCATTGTCGGTATACTCGACCCGTCCCAGATGGACGAACCGCGAGCACACCCACACAAAACCTATCACCAGCAAGGTGATGACAATAACGTTGAATACTATTTTGCGAGTTCTCTTATTCATGACTGTAAACAATTTATAATGTACCTGTTAAATAAAGAAGTTTGTAATAATTGAAAGCGATGTCGATTTGCGCATTGGCCAGCTGCACCTCGGCCGAGAGCTTGGCGTTGCTGGCATCGAGCATGTCGGTGATGAGCGAAAGTTCGTTTTTGTAACGGTTCTCGATCACGGCATAGTTCTGCCCGGCCAGCTCCACGTTTTTCTTACGGGTAACGAGCTGATCGTAGGCCTCGATGTAGCGCACATAGGCCGCCTGCACGGCCAGGCCGGTCTGCTCGCTCGCATCGTCATATCGCTCCTGCGTGCGGCGTATCGTCAGCTTGCTGCGGCTGGCCGCCTTGTTGGTCTTGTAGAGCGAAGCCAGGTTGTAGCTGATGCCCACGCCCACATACCAGTAGTTGAAATTCTTGTCGATAGGCGGCACCTCGATGGTGATGGGGCCGTCGAAGTGGTTCCCGGCCATGAGGGCTATCTTGGGCAGGCGGTCCGATTTCACAATCTTGTCCTGATGTTTGTTCATCTTGACGGCCAGAGCCAACTGCTTCAATTCGGGCGAATTGGTCATCGCCTCATTCTGCCAGTAGGCCACATCGCCCACAGGCAGCGTGCGCGACAGCAGGGTGGTGTCGGGCTCGATCCACACCGATTCGTCGAGCCCCAAATTGGTCACCAAGTTGCGGTTGAGAATGCCCAGCGTATTCTTGATTTGAACCACGGTAAATTCAAGGTCCGAGAGGAGCAACTCATAGCGGGTGATGTCGTTTTTCAGCGCCAGCCCCTCGCCCTGTTTGGCCCGAATGTCCTTCAACAGCTGACGGGTCTGCTCGATATTCTGCTCATAGACCTTAATCAGGTTGAGCTGCTTGAACAGGTCGAAATAATAGCCGGCCAGCAGGAAGCGCACCTTGTTGCGGTCCTTGGCCCAGTCGAGCCGGGCATTCTCCTCCTGCAACTGCGCTATGGCGATACCGTTAGAGACGGCACCGCCCGAATAGATAATCTGCGATACTTCCAAGGCAAAATTATTTCCCAAGTGAGGCATGGGGGCACGCTCTACCTGCGTGAAATCGCGCTCCATCATCGTGCCGTCGCCCAAATAACTGAACGACAACGAGGCATCAATATCGGGCAGACGGTCGTTCTTGGCGACTCTCACCGCCTCGCGGGCCTCGTCGATTGCAGTAAACGAGGGGCGCAACGACTTGCTGTTGCGGTCGGCCAGAGCAAAAATTTCGTCCAGCGTATACACACGCCGAACCGGCTCCTGAGCACATGCGCCTCCTGCACATAACGATGCACACAGCACTGCTATGGACAAATAGAATTTGTTCATGCGTAAAAAAAATTTATGAATTAAAAAAATGGAATTAACTACTGAAAAAAGATGTATCGACCTGGGCTATTTATCAATCGGAATTGGCCATTCCCCATTGGTGAAACGAATCGAGTTTCGTCAATACTCCACTACAAAAGATGTAATTGCGATAGATTGTATTCTGTTTCATCGGTCTGATGGAGCAATATACTCCATTCGGGGTGTAAAGGTACAAAAAATTGGAATATCAGCACCATTTTTCTCAAAAAAATTTCTTCTCAATTATAATTTATAACTACAATCAGCTTTCTATATCAACCGATTAGTCAAGTATTACCCACTTATCTTTCAAAATCCTGTTCAATCGAAAGGAACCTCCCAAAATTCGCGACGAGCCGCTTCAAAGCAGAGGGCTATTTGCTCGCGGGTAACTTTATCTTCCGAGAGAAGAGGCAACTCGTCCAACGCAAAATAGCCGCTTCCCAACGTCTCGGTATTAGGGCGAAAAGCCCCCTGCTTAACCCGACAGAGGAAAAAGGCTTTACATACATTGTAAGCATACGGAGGTCGGTTGTGCAAATTGCGATCTTGCAGAGCCAACAGGCGCACAACCTCGACTTCGAGACCAGCCTCTTCGAGGACCTCTTTTTCAGTATTTGTTTTAAGGGTTTGATTCACATCGACCCACCCGCCCGGGAGCGACCAGGAGCCGTCGCGCTCCTCGACCAGTAAAATTTTTCCGTCTTTGAAAATAGCCGCCCGGGTATCCAGTTTGGGCGTTTGAAAGCCGACCTCGCTACAAAACAGATGCCTCACCTGCTCATACGGAAGACCGGTGTGACGACTCATAATCTCGGCCGAAATATCGCGTATTCGCTGGAAGCGCTCCAAGTCAAACGGATCTTTCGAGTAGGTCAATCCGGCTTGCGCAATAAATTGTAACTCCTTGGCCCAGTCGAGCCAGGCAGGGCTTTCACTTGCAGATGATTCCATATTTCAATTTTTATCTATAATTTAAAACGGCCCGACAGATAAAAAAGTATAACTCCTGCCTCCAAACCGACAATCGGTAAACGGGGTACAACTATCCGTAATTTGTCTACGCCCGATTTCACGTCTTCCCTCTACCTTTGCTATCGAAAAGATAAACGATGTGCGCTGCCGCAAAGACGGGAAGAAGAGCTTTCTTATGCACAAATGTGCACGAATAGCCCCGTGGAAGAGAAAAGTGTAAGAAAAATTTATA
The DNA here is from genome assembly GCF_000512915.1 of Barnesiella viscericola DSM 18177. Taxonomy (GTDB): domain Bacteria; phylum Bacteroidota; class Bacteroidia; order Bacteroidales; family Barnesiellaceae; genus Barnesiella; species Barnesiella viscericola. Next base: position 2,560,109 of record NZ_CP007034.1, on the reverse strand, counting down.
AAAAGTGACTTTTCTCGCAGACCGATTCCCAAAATTAAAAAATCTTTGCGTATTTTCGTAGGTGATTTTTATCTGTGGGAAATCATCACGACACACATCATTTAACTGTAAAAACAAACTTCTATGTTACGAAAAATCAGAATAGTCGCTGCTACTATCTGTTTTGCGCTCATCACCCTGTTGTTCCTCGACTTTACGGGGACAATGCACCTGTGGTTCGGGTGGCTGGCCCGGATACAGTTCCTGCCGGCCATACTGGCCTTGAACGTGGGCGTCATCGTCCTGCTCGTGGCACTGACCCTGCTCTTCGGGCGTATCTACTGTTCGGTTATCTGCCCGCTGGGCGTGTTCCAGGATATTGTCTCGTGGATAGCCGGCAAACGCAAGAAACACCGGTTCCGCTACTCGCGCGCCCTCTCGTGGCTGCGCTACGGCATGCTGGTCATCTTCATCGCCGCACTGGTCGCCGGGTTTGCCTCCTGGGCCGCCCTCATCGCACCATACAGCGCCTACGGCCGCATAGCCACCAACCTCTTTGCCCCGGTCTACCGGTGGGGCAACAACCTGCTGGCTCTCCTGGCCGAGCGCATGGACAGCTACGCCTTCTACTCGACCGAGGTGTGGCTCAAAAGCCTCCCTTCGCTCATCGTCGCCATCATCACGCTGGTGGTTATCGTCGTGCTGGCCTGGCGCAACGGACGCACCTACTGCAACACCATCTGCCCGGTAGGCACCACGCTGGGGCTACTGTCGCGCTTTTCGCTCTTCCGCCCCACCATCGACACCACCCGCTGTAACGGCTGCCAGACGTGTGCCCGCAACTGCAAAGCCTCGTGCATCGATGCCAAGAACCACGCCATCGATTACAGCCGTTGCGTGGTGTGCATGGACTGCATAGGCCGATGCACCCAACATGCCATTCATTACGTGCCCCGCACCCGGGCTGCTAAAAAGGCCGAACACCCGGCTGCTCCCGAAAAACAGACGGGCAACAACTCCCGCCGGGAGTTCCTGACGCTCACCGGTGTATTGGCCGGCAGCGCCCTGCTGAAAGCTCAAGAGATGAAGGTCGACGGCGGACTGGCCGCCATCGAAGAAAAGAAGGTTCCCAAACGGGCTACCCCCATCACCCCGCCGGGATCGCAGAGTGCCTCGCATCTGGCCCAGCACTGCACGGCCTGCCAGCTGTGCATATCGAGTTGCCCCAACCAGGTGCTGCGCCCCTCGGGCAACCTGATGACCTTCATGCAACCCGAGATGTCGTATGAGCGGGGCTATTGCCGCCCCGAGTGCACCCGCTGCTCCGAGGTGTGCCCCACCGGCGCCATTCGTCCCATCACCGTGGCCGAGAAATCGAGCATACAGATAGGTCATGCCGTGTGGGTAAAGGAGAACTGCGTGCCCCTGACCGACGGGGTGGATTGCGGCAACTGTGCCCGCCACTGCCCCACCAGCGCCATTCAGATGGTCGCCTCGAACCCCGACGTGGCCGACTCACCCAAGATTCCGGTCGTGAACGTGGAGCGTTGCATCGGCTGCGGCACCTGCGAAAACCTGTGTCCGGCACGGCCGTTCAGCGCCATCTATGTCGAAGGGCACAAGAATCACCGCATCATCTAACCTTTCAAAACCTCGGAAACAATGGAAAACAAATCGAATAAAAATATAAACCGCCGCAACTTCCTGAAAGTGTTGGGCGGCACGGCCCTCGCCTCGGCCACCGTTCTGCCCGGCTGCAAGAACCGGCAAGAGGCGGCCCATACGGCCACAACCGAAGTCCCCACCGACCAGATGACCTACCGCACCAACCCCAAGACTCAGGACCGGGTGTCGCTGCTCGGCTACGGCATGATGCGGCTCCCCAACATTCCCTCGCCCGACGGCACCCGCAGCACCATCGACCAGGAGGCGGTCAACGAACTGGTCGACTATGCCATCGCCCACGGCGTGAACTACTTCGACACCTCCCCCGTCTACATGCAGGGCGGGTCGGAGAAGTCAACCGGAATCGCCCTCAAACGCTATCCGCGCGACAAATATTTCGTAGCGACCAAGCTGTCGAACTTCTCGAACTTCACCCGCGAGAACTCCATCACCATGTACCGCAAATCGTTCGAGAACCTGCAAGTCGACTACATCGACTACTACCTGCTCCACTCCATCGGCAACGGCGGTATCGAGACCTTCCGGGCCCGCTACATCGACAACGGCATACTCGACTTCCTCGTTGAGGAGCGCAAGGCCGGCCGCATTCGCAACCTGGGATTCTCGTTCCACGGCACCCAGGCGGTCTTTGACGAGGTGCTGGCCATGCACGAGACCGTACACTGGGATTTCGTGCAGATACAGCTCAACTACGTCGACTGGCGGCACGCCTCGGGCAACAACGTCAATGCCGAGTACCTCTATGCCGAGTTGAAAAAACGCAATATTCCCGCCGTCATCATGGAGCCCCTGCTGGGCGGCCGGCTGTCGAATGTGCCCGACCACATCGCCGCCACGCTCAAACAACACACGCCCGAGGCGAGCGTAGCTTCGTGGGCCTTCCGCTTCGCCGGCTCCTTCCCCGACGTGCTCACCGTACTGAGCGGCATGACCTACATGGAGCACTTGCAGGACAACCTGCGCACCTACTCTCCCCTGCACCCGCTCACCGACGACGATCTGGCGTTTCTCGAAGAGACGGCCCAACTGATGCTGCGCTACCCCACCATTCCCTGCAACGACTGCAAGTACTGCATGCCCTGCCCCTACGGCATCGACATACCGGCCATTCTGGTCCACTACAACAAGTGTATCAACGAGGGCAACGTACCCGCCTCGTCGCAGGACGAGAACTATCGCAAGGCTCGCCGGGCCTTCCTCGTGGGCTACGACCGCAGCGTACCCAAGTTGCGCCAGGCCAGCCACTGCATCGGGTGTCACCAGTGTGTATCGCACTGTCCGCAAAGCATCAACATTCCCAAGGAGTTGCACCGCATCGACCGCTTTGTCGAGGATTTGAAACAAGGTAAAGAATTTTAAACCCACATATGGAATACCGCACATTAGGCCACACCGGCATACAGGTAAGTGCCATCGCCCTCGGCTGTGAAGGGTTCATCAACAAGAGCGCCCAGGAGGTAAAAGCCGATTTCGACTTTGCCATCGACCGGGGTATTAACTTCGTCGACATCTACTCGTCGAACCCCGACCTGCGTGCCCACATCGGGCAGGCACTGGAAGGCCGCCGCGACCGCTTCGTCATACAAGGTCACCTCTGCACCGTCTGGGAGAACGACCAGTATCTGCGCACCCGCGACCCGAAGAAAACCATCGAGTCGTTCGACGCCCTGCTCAAAGCGTTGCGCACCGACCACGTCGACGTGGGCATGATTCACTATGTCGACGCCGAGAAGGATTTCCACACCGTCTTCGACCACGAAATCATCGAGATAGCCCAACGGCTGAAAGCCGAGGGGAAAATCAGACACATCGGCATGAGCAGCCACAACCCGATTGTAGCCAGTATGGCGGTAAAGACGGGGCTCATCGATGTGCTGCTCTTCTCCATCAACCCCTGCTACGACCTGCTCCCGCCCAACGAAGATGTCGACGTGCTCTTCGACCAGCAAAGCTATGCCGGCGCCCTGCACAATGTCGACCCGGCCCGCGAGCAGCTCTATGCCCTGTGCGAACGCGAAGGGGTGGCCATCGACGTGATGAAGGTCTTCGGCGGCGGCGACCTGCTGGACCGGGAGAACTCACCCTTCGGCTGTGCCTTCACCCCCGTGCAGGCCATCGACTACGCCCTCACCCGCCCCGCCGTGGCTGCCGTCATGCTGGGCTGCAAGACGCAGGACGAGATAGAAGCGGCCGTAGCCTGGTGCCGGGCTACTCCCGAGGAGCGCGACTACACCGCGGTGATGACCCACCTCGACCGCTTCTCCTGGCGGGGTCACTGCATGTATTGCGGCCACTGCGCACCCTGCACGTCGAAAATCGACATCGCCGCCGTGAACAAATTCTACAACCTGACTGTTGCACAAGGGGAGATTCCCGAAACCGTGCGGGAACACTACAAGGCGCTCGAACATCACGCCTCGGAGTGCATCACCTGCGGCGCCTGCGAAACGCGCTGCCCCTTCGGGGTGAAGATTATCGAGTCGATGCAACGGGCGGCCCAACGGTTTGGCTACTGACACAGTTCACGCAAGAACGACAATGAAAACCTAAACAGAGAGAGACCCTTCGGGCCCCTCCCCTGTGATGCTGTGAGTGCATGCAGCGGGGCAACCGAAAGGAGAGATCTCCGAAACAACCGATTTGTATAACCACAAAGAAGAATTGTATCCACTCATGAGGACCAGATTTTTACTCCTGTTTTCAATGATGGCCGGAATAACATCGGCCCAAATCGACAACACCGACAACAACTCGCTCCTGGCTCTGGCCGGGAATCCCGCCGACCCGATTCATATCAACGAGGTGGTGGTGACCGGCACCCGCAACGAAACCGACGTGCGGCATCTGCCCCTCACCGTCTCGGTCATCGACCGTGAGGAAATCGAGCAGAGCATGCAACCCTCGGTGCTGCCGGTAATCACCCAGCAGGTACCCGGCCTCTTCGTGACCTCGCGAGGCATCATGGGCTACGGCGTATCGGGCGGCGCTGCCGGGAACATCTCGCTGCGCGGATTGAGCGGTGGCTCGGGCCGGCTGATGGTACTCATCGACGGCCACCCGCAATATGCCGGCATCTTCGGCCACCCCATCTCCGATGCCTACCAGTCGCTTATGACCGAACGGGTTGAGGTGCTGCGCGGACCGGCCTCGGTGCTCTATGGCTCGAATGCCATGGGCGGCGTCGTCAACATCGTCACCCGCCGCATGCACGAGGAGGGGGTGAAGACCAACGTCAACCTGGGATACGGCTCGTTCAACACGCTGCAAAGCGAGGTGACCAACCGCATCAAGAAAGGCAAGTTTTCGAGCCTCATCAGCGGCTCGTACAACCGCACCGACGGCCACCGCAAAGACATGGGCTTCGAGCAATACGGCGGCTATGCCAAACTGGGCTATGAGGTAACCCGCAACTGGAACCTGCGCGGCGACGTGAACGTGACCCACTTCAACGCCTCCTACCCGGGTCCGGTGAGTGCTCCGCTGCTCGAAGGCGACCAACGCATCACCCGCGGCATGACCTCGTTTGCCGTAGGAAACAAATATGAAAAGACATCGGGAGCCGCCAGCTTCTTCTACAACTGGGGTAACCACTGGATTAACGACGGTTACACCCCCTCGCTGGGCGAGGACCCGCAAGAGAGCCGCTTCCTCTCGTTCGACAACATGCTGGGTCTGTCGCTCTACCAGAGCACCCGGTTCTTCCCGGGCAACCGCATCACCTTCGGCTTCGACTGGTTCCGTTACGGCGGCCATGCCTGGAACAAGTTCGTGAGCGGCGACAAGGCGGGCACGACGAGCGACCTGGTCGACAAGCACGAGGACGAGCTGGCCGGATATGTCGACTTCCGGCAAAACATACAACAATGGCTCACCCTCGATGCCGGCGTGCGCATCGACCACCACTCGCGGATAGGGACCGAATGGGTACCGCAAGCCGGACTCTCGTTCCACCTGCCCCGCACCATCGAGCTGAAAGCCTCGGCGGCAAAGGGATTCCGCTACCCCATTCTGCGCGAGATGTACATGTTCCCGCCCCAAAACCCCAACTTGAAACCCGAGTCGATGTGGAGTTACGAACTGGCCTTTGCCCAGCACCTGCTCGACAACCGCATCGCCTATGGCATCAACCTCTTCTACATCGACGGCAAGAACCTCATCGTCACGCTGCCCAACCCCAACGGTACGGGTATGCTGAACCAGAATACCGGCAAAATCGACAACTGCGGCGTGGAGGCCGAGGTGAGCTATCGCATCGACCCGCACTGGTCGGTCGAGGCCAATTACAGCTATCTGCACATGGAGAATCCCGTGGTGGGTGCTCCCGAGCACAAACTCTATGCCGGTGCCCAATACACCCACAAACGGTGGACCGTCTCTACCGGCGTGCAATACATCGACAATCTCTATACCGCCGTGGGCAGCAACAGCCAGACCGAAGAGTTTGTCCTGTGGAACCTCAACGCCTCGTTCCGCGTGAACCGCTGGCTCGGCCTGTGGGCCCGAGGTGAGAACCTGCTGGCCCAACGCTACGAAATCAACGCCGGTTACCCCATGCCCAAAGCGACGGTCATGGCCGGTGTAAACCTGAATTTCTAACCGCTTGCCCATCGTAAAAACGTTCGGAGGCTGCCCCATACGAGAAACCCCGGCTTTCATGAGCCGGGGTTTCTCGTATCCATGATTCGTCTTGATTACTCGACAATGGTTGGCGTATCCTTGCCATAGCTGCAATAGCCGTAGTAAGGGCTGTCGGGCTTGTAGCTCTCGTCGGGGAGCCCGGTTTCATCGTCGAGGTAGCGCACATTCGTCGGGTAGGTGCACTGCTCGATTTTGGAGCCGGCACCGTCGTTGAACTGGCCGATGAAGCCCGAAATGCCCGTGCTGGCAAAGCCCCGCATGCGCAAGGTCACATTCTCGGCACTGCACCGGGTAAAGGCTACACCGCGGCCGCCAACCACCTGACCGACCAGACCTCCGGCCTGATAGCCGGTTATCATGATGTCGTCGACGGAGCAATCCTTCAACCAGGTATTACCGCCGCCCACACCGATCCAACCGATGAGACCGCCTACATTCTGAGTCTGCAAACCGTCGGAAGCTCTGATGCGCACGTGACGGGCCTGCACATTCTCGATATTGACCACCGTACTGTAATTGGCTCCGGTGTAACCGATGCAACCGGCAAAGTAGGCATACTCCTGACTGTGGTCGACGGGGTTACCTTCGGTATCGACATCGACCTCGCTGTTGGCCAGGCCGTTGATGGTAATGTTCTCGAAGGTCAGATTCTTCATCACCCCTTCGAACTTACCCCACACACCGGTATAAGCATGATAGGTACCCAATACGAAGGGCCCCAGTTTGTATTCATACACGGCACCGAACTGCCCGTTCATCGAGAAATTGCGCAGCACATGACCCTGACCGTCGACCGTATAGGTATTTTCGCCGGTCGTATAGATGGGTTTCCAGTCCACACCGCTCATATCGATGTCGTTCTCGATGAGAATCGTAGTCACCGCAGCCTTCCGCTGCTCGGCACCCTGGTCGTCGGTATAGCTCTCGGTAACCATGTCGTAGATGTGGTCGGGCAACCAGGCAAACTCTTCACGCGTGTAGATGTGATAGGTCCTCACCGCCTGACCGCTGGCATTGCGGATCTCGTCACAGGCCGGTTCTACCGGGGTCACCGGCGAAGCGCTCCACCACTCCTGTCCGTCGGTCCACCCGTTGACAAAGCCCTCGTCGATGTCGATGGTCACACTGCCGCCCACAGTAAGCAAGTTACCCAGAACCGTGGTGAGGTAGTTGCGCTGTATGGGGATATTGGTCGTGAAATCTTTCTCCACGATAGGAGCGTCGCCTTTGAGCATCTCTACATTGAAATGGATAGCCTGCTGGGCATCACCGGCAATGAGGTAATCGACAAGCAGGGTACGGTTTCCGGCGGTAGCGTCATAGCCCCCTTCATAGAGCTTGTCGCCCGCCTCGTCCTGTGCGAGAGCCGCCGTATAGACCGTAGCAACGTCGGCATCGGCACTGCCCGCAGCCTCGCCGGTAACGGCATTCAACTCGGCAAACCGGGTACAATCGTGATAAGCCACCTTGAAGTTATCGGGCATCGACATACCTTCGGCGCCCCAATCGGTCGTCACTACCCGCAACTTGGCAAAGGGGCGTTTCAGCGTCATGGTCTCCCCGAAGGTCTGCGACACCGCAATATTCTTGGAGAAGAAATAGGCATCGCGGCTCTCGTCGTTCAACTGAGCCTCCGGAGCATCTTGTATTGCGATACGAGTGAAATCGGCCGTATTGTAATGCAAGTCAGCCGTCTCGCCCTGCCGCACATAGTCGGCCCAAGCCACAAACTTATAGGTATTGTTGGGAGTGAGCCTAAATTCAAAAGCCACCGGTCCATAGGTGTCGACCGTCTGAACCTGCGGTGCGACAAGTTGCGTCGAACCGTCTTCCGTGTAGACCGCCACCTGATAACGAAGATCGTATTTACTCCAATCCACATTTGTCAGGCCTCCATAGGCACTGTTGGTCCCCGGCATGGAACGTGTCACTTGCATCACCTCGGGAACTTCGAATCGCAGGCTTATCACATCGCCATGCGGATTCAACCCGGGTTCTTCCGTCATTTCGGAACAGCCGGTTGCCAGTCCCAGCAACGCTATTCCTATCAGATAACAACTCTTGTTCATAACAAAATCTTATATAATGATTAACTGTATATATCCTTCTCAATCGGGTATCACCACGACAAATTCATCATCGAAGCCATCGTCGATACCGATGTCGCCGCTGCCCACGTTTTGAGTCAGGAACGGACCTCTCAGGACAGTCTCCCGATTACGGTACAACGGTACATCGATATTCTGGTAATGGTTCACCTCATCGCCATTTTCGTCATAGACAAACACATCGATAAGCACATGATCTTCCCGACCATCGTCGGTGAGCACATAGTCATAGGCCAGCAGCAGAGAGCCGTCGTCGGCCACCGTTACCGGGGTCATATCCATGTCGCGCGACTCGATAAACGCGTTGAGGGTCGATGTCTCCACGTTATACCCCACGCTCACATACTGCTTATAAACAATCTTGATTTGCAAATCGTTTACCGACAGCGCTCTCTTCTTGGAAAACTCCTCCAAATCGGTTGCCCACAGACGAAAACGTCCCGAAGGTCGTTCCATGTGGACCGTCACGATAGGGTCGCCGGCCGGAGTGATTGAAGCGAGATTCCCCACAATCCCTACCGACACCTCATTGCCACGACGATTCGACATAACCGAAAAGTCGCAACTGCCTGCCGCCGAGTTCTTGTGGTGATTGACTTGCAGCGTCTGGTCGACATTCTCCTTCACTGCATTCAGCCGATGGGTATCATAGTGCCAATCTCCTGTCTGGGTTTCGGGCGTGTAATCGCCCCAGGCCAATACTCGGTAATATCCCTCGGGCACATGGAAGGCCAACGTGTCCTGAGGCGGTTGTGCCAAACGGTCGGCAACTATCTCGCGCCGTTCGTACAATAGCCCCTTATCCACCGTAGCACTGGCCGAAGGTAGCCGATACAGTTCGACAACAAATCGTGTACACAGGCGTTCATCGGGCACATAAGCCCGCGATGGTTCGGGGGTCAACTCCTCTTCAAAATATTCGCCCTTCTCATTATAGTTCAACCCTTTGTAATATACAGGCGGCGTGCGGTCGGCATTCAGTTCGACCAGCACCACTACATCGGTCGAACGGGGATACTCATGAATCGTCCGGTCACAGGCCAATATTCCTTCTGCCACGAGACAAGCGAGTATCATCTTACCTATCAGTCTCTTTGCTCTCCCACACATCTCTATTCTTACCTTTTACGAGGAAAAGCCCACTTGTACGACAAACTGATACCTGCCCGGGTAATCCCCCAATACCAATCGGAGCCCGACTTGAACAGAGGCCCATCGGGTCGATTCCGATACACATCGTAATCATATTCGGCAAACCCGACACCAAGAGTAAACTCCACTCCCCACTGCTTCGATTTGCCCCACGAAAGAGCATAACCATAACTCACTCCCATACCCCACAGAGCATGGTTGGGGTCCTGGTAGCGCCCCTTGTCGTTGAGAGCCACATTGAACCCGACCACATGAGTATGAAGTCCCACGAAATGGCCCTGCATCACCGAGCCCGGCCACCACCGCAACTCGGGCTGGGTAGCCAATACACGCAACTTGCGTGTGGGAGTAAGGTCGTATGGCGAATAAAATACCGGTATATCCAGAGTTCCGTGAGACCATAGCTCCACCTCGACACCCGCATTGGCTACGGTAGCTGCCAGAACTAGCAGATTGCTCTTGACGGCCAGATGCCACGGACGTTTCTCTTCGTCCCGACGCAAGAGCGTCGAGAACAACATAGACCGGAACTCGGGTTTTGCACAACGGTACAGAGAGAGCCTGGCCGGAGCGGCCGAGATTACCCGGGGTTGTTCATGGCAGACGATGGCCAGGCGGGCATTGCGGAAAGGAGGAAAGAGATCGTGTATAATCCGGTGCCACGTGTGTCCGCCATCGAGCGCAATAATCTGCTGCTTGCGCTGCGCGGCATCAGGCTCACGTTGCAAAATAGCCAAAACCTCCTCCCGGTAGGGTATCTGCGCCCCATGCTTCAAAGCCAGTTCAAACGAGTACCAGTCCTCACCCAGATTCACCACCTCCATCTGCTCCTGCCGGAAACCGACCTGCTGCGACAAATAGCGGGCCAACGCCTGTGAACGGTATTCGCCCAAACGGTAGTTCCAGTCCAAAGGTCCCTCGGGCGAGGCACTGCCCCCTATCCACACACGGGCGATGCGTACGGTCGTGTCGCTTTGCAGACTGCGCAGCTCCTGCACAATCGTGTCGAGCTGGCTGTTGGGTTGCAGGTCGTACTTATTGACTCGAAACACCACAGGTATAATCGATGTATTGTGGGAATAATAAACCGAATCCATCTGGCTTGGAGGCAAAAAAACGACATAATCGGGATAAGTACGACACAAAGCCTGTGACTTCAAGGGCTGCCGTGCATGAACTGTTCCCACAATCCATGTACTCCAGACGAACAATAACAGTCCCCTTTTTATATGATTACAGCTATCCACCCCTATTGATATTTTTATATAAAAACACGTATGGGTATTTTTGTTTGCTTCTCTATTTGTTAATAATCACAAACGCAAAGATAATTTATGGGGCTCAATCAGAATAGAATTCGTTAATTTCTTTAAATTATATTTTATCAAAATACAATATCCTGATTCCTAAACTATTAAATATAAAAAAGAGAAGTCACAGCAATGCTGCGACTTCTCTTGGAGATACCTCTTGACCAATCACTCAACGCTTAAAACATCAGTTTCATGCCGGCAAAATAGCTGCGGGGCATGGAGGGGCCGTAGATATAGCCCGAGTCACGCTCCTTGCCCTGGTCGAAATCCTTCTGATAGGCATTGAAGATATTCTGCACCCCGGCATTGACCTGCAAGGTGATGGTCTTGTAAAGCGAAAAATCATACGACACCTTGGCCGTCATGTCGAAGAAGTCGGGGGCCGTCACCGCCACATCTTTGGCAATGTAACCCGCCATGTGCTGCACGAGCATGGAGCCCGTGTAGGTCCCCGACAGGGCAATGTTCAACGGTTTGACGGGGGTATAGGTAGCGGTAAAATAGCCATACCAGTCGGGCGTGCGGAAGATGCGCTTTTCGGCCGGGACCAATTCGTCGTCGCTCCAACGCTCGGCCCGGGTGTAGTGACTCTGTTGCCAGGTAACGCCGGCCTGCAACTGAACGAGCGAGAGATAGGCTACCTTTCCCTCAACCGTCACACCGGCCACCTGGGCACCGGCGCCGTTACGACGCTCCTTCACCGTGGCATTGTGGGTCTGGTCGAAACCAATCTCTTCGAGTACGAACACATGGTTCAACCGGGTGTAGAACCCTTCGAGCAACAGGTTGCACTGGAAGGGGCCGAAGCGACGGTACATGTCGGCCGAGAGGCTCACACTGTGCGATTTCTCCTCTTTCAGGTTAGAGGCCTGCTGGATAATCGTCCCTTCGCCACCTACGGCAGCCACGTGCAAATCCTCATCGTAGGTCTGGGGAGCTCGGAATCCCGACGAGTAGCTGGCCCGCAGATTGATGTTGGGCGTAGGGTTGAAGCGCACGTTAGCCCGGGGACTGAAAATCACATGGTCAATAAGATTATGCTTGTCGAGGCGACCGCCCACCAGGAAACTCCACCGCTCGTTCTTCCACTCGTTCTGCAAGAAAGCACTTTCGATGTGCACCTCCTGACGGGTGGTGCGGTGGTATCCCTTCATCTCGTCGCGCAACTTGTCATAGTTATACTCGATGCCCGCGGTCAGGTCGGCCGGCATGAACAGGCAGCGGTCGAAGCTGTACACATACTGTCCGCCGGCCACGACGGTCAGGTCGGTAGTCGCCCCATAGGCATCGAGATTCTGCTTCGTGCCGTAGTAGCTCTCGCGGTCGATGTGCTGAGCCGAGGCATACAGGTTGATACGATGCTTCTCGTTGGGGGTAAAGAGGTTGTAGTTGAGACCTCCCCCATTAATCGAATGGTTCAGCTGCTCGGCTATGTCGGCCTCGTGGGGCGGACGATTCAACAGGTTTCCCCCTCGACGGAATTCGCCAATGTGGTGGTATTCCAAAGTGAGCTTAGAGTAGTTGCTGGTTTTCAGGTAGGAGCGCAGTCCTATCGTCTGAGCCCTCAAAGCGGGCAACTCGGTAAAGCCGTCGCCATCGTGGTCGTAGCCGGCCCGTTGCCGGTTCTGCCCGAAGACGTAGAGCCCCGCCTTGTTGTTGTCGGTCACCAGCGAGGCATTGAGCGAGGTATTGTTTTCGAAGTTTCCGCTACCGCCAATTGAGGTGATGCTGTGGGCAATCGACCCGCTGTTGCGCAACGGTTCCTTGGTAATGACGTTGATGGTTCCCGCAATGGCCGACGAGCCGAACAGAGCCGACCCTCCACCGCGCATCACCTCGACTCGCTCGATCATATTGGCCGGAATCTGTTCCAGCCCATATACCCCCGACAGCGCACTGAATATGGGCCGCGAATCAATCAGTATCTGCGTGTAGGGACCATCGAGCCCGTTGATGCGCACCTGCTGGAACCCGCAATTCTGGCAGTCGTTCTCGACCCGCACTCCCGGCTGGAAATTCAACCCTTGGGCCAGGTTGCCCGAGTTGGTATTCTCGAAAGTCTTTATATTCAATACATTGACCAGCGTAGGCGCCAACTGCCGCGTGGTCTCGCTGCGGTTGGCCGACACCACGACCCCGTCGAGAGCGACGGCACTCGGCTCGATTTCAAAGTCGATTTCAAGTGTCACCCCCTTTTTCAACGACACCGGCCGGCGACTGATCTCATACCCTACCGACGAGGCTTCGAGCACAAAATCACCTTCGGGCAGATTTTTCAAAAGTAGTGTCCCGAGGCATCGGTCATCGTCCCCACGGTCGTACCCTTCAACGAAATGGTAATGTAGGGAAGATGTTCCCGGGTACTCTTGTCGAGCACATGTCCCACAATATTGATATCCAATGTTTTTTTAGCTGCCGTCTCGGAATGCAGAAGGCCGATGCACCCCAGGCACATCGCCAATACGATGATATATTTCTTCATTTTTTTCGATTCTGAATAATAAATAACCTGTTCTCCCCCACTCGCCGAGAGCAGGAGAAAACCTTTGATTTGCATTTGTGTACGTTGGAATATTTACAGAATCGAAACGGGTGGAGCCCGCAGCCCGTGAGCCTTCAACTTGACCGAGGGAAGAGCCTCTCTGACACAAGGGTAAAGCAGCCTGACAAAAGCCACCGAAACCGTCGCAAACACAACCCCTACCGACGGAGTGGAGGTAGTGAGATGCGACAGAATATGAATGAGCTGAAACTCGGTAGTCGTGTGACTGTGATGACCCTCGGGCTTGTAGGGGTGAGAGTGCACGATGGTCACCCCGTTTACCACGTGGGCGTGGGTAAACAGCGAAATGCAGCCTATATAGGAGATAAACAATACAGGCAGAAAATATTTCGCAATATGACGGAGCAGCCGGTTCACTCGGTTCTCTTTTAGGAGGAGGGCCAAAGGTAAAGATTTCCAAGCTATTCTCCAAACCTTTGAGAGAATTAGCGATGGACCGATGGATAAGGAGAGGGCCATTTTATCTATTTATCCTTTCCCCGACGAATCAAAAGCAACAGCCCGATGTAGGTAAACAAGGCATTCAGTATCAACAGCTCGTAACTGAACGAGTAACCGCCGAACCACTCTTGCGAATGGCGATCCAAAATGAAACAGAGTATCGGTGAGACGATGGCGACCAGCGGGATATAGCGGTCTCGCACCGGTGTCTTGACCGACAGGCCAAAGGCAAACAGCCCCAAGATGGGACCATAGGTATAGCTGGCCAGCGTATATACGGCATCGATTACACTCGTATTGTTCAGCACGTTGAAGATGAATATCACCACACCCATCACGACAGCCATGCCTATATGCACCCGTTTGCGCAGATGCGACACCTGCTCCTCGCTCTTGCCCTTCACGCCCAGAATATCGACCGTAAACGAGGTGGTCAGGGCGGTCAAGGCCGACCCGGCTGCCGAATAGGCCGACGAGATGAGCCCCACCACAAACAAGATGCCCACAATCCCGGGGAAATAGCCCTGTTTCGCTATCCACGGGAACAGCTCGTCGCTCTTCGCCGGTATGGCAATGCCATAGGCCGAGGCATAGACATAGAGCAACACCCCCAGCATCAGGAACAGAGCGTTGACAAAAAACTGGGCGATACCGCTCGTAATCATGTTCTTTTGCGAATCTCTGGAATTCCGGCAACTCAGGTTGCGCTGCATCATATCCTGATCGAGTCCGTTCATGGCAATTACCGTGAATACCCCCGCCAGGAACTGCTTGAAGAAATACCGCTTGTCGTTCACATCGTCAAAGAAGAACATCTGCGACATCTCCGACCCACGTATCGTCTGCCACAGTCCCCCCAGGTCGAGATGCAGCCCCCGGGCTATATAGTAGATGCACAGCACGACCGAGACGACCAGACAGACGGTCTTCAACGTATCGGTCCAAATCAGCGACTTCACCCCACCTCTGAACGTATAGAGCCACACCAGCCCCACCGTAAAAACCACATTCAGCACAAACGGCAGGTGCAGCGGCTCGAATACCAGCAACTGCAAGACTACACACACGAGGAAGAGCCGCACGGCCGCCCCCAGCATCTTGGAGATGAAGAAGAACCAGGCTCCCGTGCGATAGGAGGCGATACCGAATCGGGTTTCGAGATACTCATAAATTGAGACCACATTCATGCGGTAAAAGAGCGGCACCAGTACATAGGCGATGAGCAACTGTCCCACGACAAACCCCAGCACCATCTGCAAATAGGAGAATCCACTGGCGGCCACCATGCCGGGCACCGAGATGAAGGTCACCCCCGAAATCATGGAACCAATCATGGCAAAGGCCACCACAAACCAAGGCGACCGCCGGTTACCCACGAAAAAACCCTGACTGTCGGCCCGGCGACCCACGGCATACGAAATGGAAAACAAGACTATAAAGTAAGCGAATATCGTGATTAAAACTACAACAGGTGTCATCTCTTTCTGTCTCTATCGGGGTTCAACCATTCTCTTTACTCTTCATACAGCAGGTAAGGCCGCCGCAGCTCCTTGAATCGGGCCACATCGTCACGCCACATCGCCTTAATCTCATCGGCCGACTTTCCCGCCTCAATCATGGGGCGCACATAATCCACCCCGATCAGCTTCTCGAAAAACGAAGTGAAAAAGCGGTCACCCATACCCAGATTGCGATAGGCATCTATCAGATATTCGAGGTCGAGCCCCCGGGTCCAAATCACCTCAGGCGAGAGCCCCCGTAAATCTCGACCGTAGCAAAGCTGGTCCCGAAGCGGTGGATTCTTGGCCCCCTTCACGCTGCGAGGCGTGAAGGAAAAGTCACCCCCCTTCATATCGGGGTGTCCATACACCTGGAAAGGCCAATCGGTCCCCCGCCCCAAACTCACCGGCGTAGCCTCGAAATAACAGAGCGAAGGATAAAGATAGACCGCCTGCATGTTGGGCAAGTTGGGCGATGGAGCCACCGACAGCACATAGTGCGTCTGATGCGTGTAGTGAAGACACGGCACCACCGTGAGGTCGCACTCCCGCCCTGCGGTCAACCAATGCTCGCCATTCACCATACGGGCCAGCTCGCCCAGCGTCAGGCCATGCACCACCGGGATAGGCAACCACCCCACCCCCGACTTGTACTTCATGTCGAGAATAGGGCCGTCCACATAATGCCCGTTGGGGTTCGGACGGTCGAGCACAATCACCCGTCGGCCAAACTCGGCACAAGCGTCCATCAGTTTCACCATCGAAATATAATAGGTGTAGTAGCGCAGCCCTACATCTTGAATGTCGACCAGCAGCACATCGAAAGTACGCATCGCCTCGTCCGACGGGCGACCCGAACGCCCGTCATACAACGAACGAATCCGTATTCCCGTCTTGGCATCAACCGACCCCGACACATGTTCGCCCGCATCGGCATCACCGCGAAAGCCATGTTCCGGCGAAAAAATCGTCACCACATTCACCCCATCGTCCACCAGCATATCCACCAAATGACGGTCACCTACCCGCCCCGTATGGTTCGAGAAAACAGCCACCCGCTGCCCCTCCAAGGCCGGATAATACAAGTCCGTGCGCTCAGCCCCTACCACCACACGTGGTTCGGCGGCATACATAGCCAACACATAAACAATCGCCACCAAAAACAGGCTAAATTTTTTCATGCTTCCTATACCTATCATTCCACAACTCATTTACAAAAATTCTACCCCACAGCCACAGTCATTCCGAGTCCAGGAATCGTCGATAACGCAACATCGCATCGGCAATATCGGGTTGCATCTCGTCCTTGAAAAAGGAAACTTCTTGTTTTGGGTGCCAGTTACCCACCACCTGTCCATCGTGAAGAATCACCGGATAGAACAAGCCGTTACTACTATGCACCCGATGGCGGAACTCCTCTTCAAAAGCATGGTACCGACTTTTATAGCCAATGAGATATTCGTCATACGACGGCAACAGAATCGTCTGCCGACGGTATCCCCTCACCCGGCAATCGCGATGTATAAAATAAGTCTCCCCGGCATACGACTCGGCAATCAACTCACTGCGAATCGACTCGATGGCTGCCCGACACTCACCTACACCCAGATTCGACCACCACACAAAATCTTCGAGCGTGGCGGGAGCATGGCTCTGGAAATACCTGCGGACCAACAAAGCAAGAGCCTCTTCCCGCAACATATCCGGGACCTGAGGTATTCGGTCATCGACCAGAGCATAAGTATTCTGACGATTGTCCAACACGCCGCTACAAATAACTCCGTCCGCCTCGGCTCGGCGCAAATAGATTGACATCGTATGAGCATCATCAACAAGACCCAGCTCTTTGAGTCTTCGCAGAAGAGTATCCTTCGACACCGAGCCCTTTCCCTCGAGCGACCGACGAATAAGGTCATTGGCACGCTCATACTCTCGCTCTTCGAGTCGCTTTCCGTGATATGCCAAATAACCCCGAATAGCCAACCTGTTTTTATCGGTACACAACGAAAGCATCCACCGATAATCCTCGGCTGCCACCAGTTGCCACGTACACCGAAACAGATGAGCCCGCACGATACGTCCCATATCGTAAGCCTCCCGAAAAGCAGCCATCGAAGGTTTCTTCACTCTCGTACCTACCGCCCAGCGCATCATCTTATACTCCTGAGCCTGCAACATACCCATCCATGACACCAAATCGTGTACATCAGAATATTGCGGAGAGACCAAC